>JBBQJM010000457.1:0-3517 GCA_038325895.1 Mycobacteriales bacterium | reverse complement strand
CTGGTCCAGCCCGACCGGGCACCGGTACACCGACCCACCGCGGACCCTCACCCTGCCGGGCGAACTCCTCGTCCCCGCCGACACGGCGCCGGCTCATCTGCCCGATGGCGTCAGCTGCGCGGCCGAGGTCGATGACGTGGGACTTCGCCCGGACTGGCGCGACGCCGAGTTCGGCGGACCCTTCCCTGACACCCTGGAGCTGAAAGTCCTGGTCACCACCGTTCGCGGCCGCGTCCAACGGGTGCGGGACATCATCACTGCGCCCCGTCCCACGCGCACCCCTGAGGACAACAATGATCACGGCGGATCCACTGACTCGGACGCCGCCAGATGGGATGGCACCGACCCGCCCACCGACGGTCGGCGCGTCGACCCCGACGAACCGCCGTTCTGACCGGCTCCCATCGACGGCCCGTTGACGAGTCGATCAGTGAACGAGTCGATGAGTGAACGTGGTCGCCCGGTGTCTCATGTCGAGATGCGCGCCTACTAGCTGGGGTCGTTGACTCACCGGTGGAGCCTCGAACACCCATTTCTCGCCTTGTGCCGGACCGATCTGTCCCGGTCCACCCGGTCGCGATATCGGTCACCGTGAGCGTGTAGCAATGCTCACCCATGGCGTTGCCGCCCTCGTGGCCGACCATGTCGATCTCGACGAACCCCGGCACCGCGTCGTTCCACTCCGCACACGTCCGGATCGGGATCGAGTCCTTCAGCAACGACCCCGGGGTTGGTGCGCGACCGGCCCCGGACCAGCAGCTTCGCCCGGTCCGCCGCGAGCCGGCGGCCCATCGTGGCCGGCGACATCGCCAGCAACGCCATGTCGGTGTCGTCGGTGATCACCAACTCCTGGAATCGTCGCAGCGTGGGCACCAAATCGGCGATGATCGGGGCCGATCGCTTCGATCTTCTGGACCGTCCAGGTACCGACCATTCCCCGTCGGGGCGCCCAGCACCGCCCAGCAGAACGCCAGCGCGGCATGATTTCCGCGCCGTAGATCGGACGCCGCGGTGCCCGCGCCTGCACCAGCCTGGGCGTCAGCGCCTGCGACAGTGCCTTCCTGGCGTGGTTACGGTGCCACCCGGTCTTCGCGCACACCTCCAGGATCAGGCCCTTCCCGGCCCTATCGGCGCGCTCGCACCGGGTCGCATTCGTCTTCGTGACCGCCGGCCGCTGCACCAACGTCAGTCCCATCATCCCGGGCCTAACCGCCCGGCCGAAACCGGTCCCGCAGGCGCGCCCAACGCGCGCATTCCCTGTGAGTCAACAACTCCCCCTACGCGCGCACTTTTGATGAGTCAACGCGGACGCTTCCTGACCGGAGTCGTCTGCGACTAAACTGCGCCCATTCCGACTTTCCGAGCACCGTCGGTGGTGGTCACGGCCACGTTCGAGGTTCTGATGCGGCAGGGGGCGGCGCGTTGCGGATCGCGATGGTGGCGACTGGGTCGCGAGGTGATGCCCAGCCGCTGGTGGTACTCGCCGACGAACTCCGGCGGCGCGGGCACGACGTGGTACTCGGCCTACCGCCGAATTTCGTTGATTTCGGCGAGAGGGCCGGAATTCAGACGCGCGCAGTGGGGCCGAACACTCAGGAATTCCTGACGTCCACGAAAGGGCAGCGATATCTGGCATCCGGCAACGCCGCGGCATTCACCAAGGCGCTCGGTGAGGTGATCCACGACAATGCGGCAGCGCTGGACAGCGACACCCTCGACGTCTGTGAAGACGCGGATGTCGTTGTCGCCGGATCGCTGGGGGAGCATCGAGCGGCTTGCGTGGCCGAAGCGCGTGGCGTTCGGTTGGTCTGCATGCACTATGTCCCGGTCCGTCCGACCCGCGCCTACCCGAATATGCTGGTCACCACCAGATCGCTGCCGGGTGTGGTCAATCGGGCGACGCATGCGCTGTTCCAGCGAATGTACTGGCGGAGTATGCGCGAGGACATCAATCATTTTCGGGCGCAACTGGACCTCCCGGCGACCGCCGCTCCCACGGCAACCCGGCTCGCGGCGGCCGGGACAGTGGAGTTGCAGGCCTACCACCGCGCCCTGGTCCCGGCGTTGACCGACTACCCGGCGAACCGCCCGATCATCGGGTTCGTCGTCATGGGTCCGGAATTGCGGAAACGACTCGGCGAGGGCCGCAGCGATCCCGAGCTCGACGAGTGGCTGGCGGACGGACCGCCACCGGCCTACTTCGGCTTCGGCAGCATGCCGGTCATCGACCCCGAAGCCACCATGGGGATGATCACCCGGGTCGCCGATCGCCTCGATATGCGTGTCCTGGTCGGCTCGGGCTGGAGCGAGTGGCGCGCACCGCAGGGCGCCGGCGATCGGATCAGAGTCGCCACGGGGGTATTGGATTTCGACGAGGTTCTGCCGCGCTGTGCGGTCGCGGTCCACCACGGGGGTGCGGGGACGGTGGCGGCCGGAGTGGCGGCCGGGATTCCGAGCGTCGTCTGCTCGGTGGTCGCGGACCAGCCGTTCTGGGGGACACGAATCCAAGAACTGGAGTTGGGCGCCCACGAACGGTTCGCCACGCTGAACGACGACCGGCTCGAGGCGGCGGTGCGTCGCGCCCTCCGGCCACAGGTCGTCAGGCGATCTCAGGAGCTTGGTCGGGTCCTGCGATCCGACACCGGCGCCGCACAACGGGGCGCCGACCTCATCGAAGCGGGCTGATTGCGGCACGGTTGGCAACGTCCCGGTCCGACGCGCGATCCAGTCCGCGCCGCCTCCGGCACCTCTGCACGCCGGCAGGTTATGGTCGGCGGCATGAGGTCGTCGGTGAGCGCGACGAGCGTCCATGGGGGATGGGCATGACAACTTGCCTGCTGGCCGAGCGCTATCAGTATCAGCTCGGCGAGACCGTCGGCCGTGGTCAGCTTTCGGTCGTTCATCGGGGCCGGGACGTCCGGATGGACCGGGACGTGGCGATCAAGATGCTGCGGACCGACCTGGCGCGAGATCCGTCTGTACAGAAGCGTTTTCGACGTGAGGCGCTGAGTTCCGGGACGCTGAACCATCCCGCGATCGTGGCCGTGTACGACACTGGTGAAACGCCCGCGTCCGCGGGTCGGGTGCCCTACGTCGTCATGGAGTACGTCGACGGTGAGACGTTGGCACAGTTGCTGGCGCGCAATGGCCCGCTGCCGGCGGCCCGAGCGGTCGTCATCGCCGCCGAGATCTGCGCCGCGCTCGATTTCTCGCACCGACTCGGCATCGTGCATCGGGACATCAATCCCGCCAACGTCATGCTCGACCGTTCCGGCGCGGTCAAGGTGATGGATTTCGGGACCGCCCGTGCGAACCGCGACGGTGCATCGACCCGGACCTCACCGTCGGCACGGATCGGCACCGCGCACTATGCGTCGCCGGAGCAGACCCGCGGCCAGCAGGTGGATGCGCGAACCGATGTCTATTCGACCGGGTGCGTGCTGTACGAGATGCTGACCGGGGTTCCGCCGTTCACCGGCGACTCCGCCGTGAAGGTGGCCGACCGGCATGTCCGGGA
>JBBQJM010000456.1:0-3517 GCA_038325895.1 Mycobacteriales bacterium | reverse complement strand
AGCGTCCCGGACATCTACGCCGCCGGCGACGCCGTCGAGGTCGAACATCTGGTGCTGCCGGGGTCGTGGCTGATCCCGTTGGCCGGCCCGGCGAACCGGCAGGGCAGGGTCGCCGCGGAGAACATCTGCGGCCGGGACACGGCGTTCGACCCGGTGCAGGGCACCTCGATCGTGAAGGTGTTCGACATGGTCGCCGGCGGCACCGGCGCCAACCAGCGGCAGCTGGACGCGGCCGGGATCCCCTACGAACGGGTGCAGATCCACCCGTCCGGACACGCCGGGTACTACCCGGGCACCGCCAAGATGCAGCTGAAGGTGCTGTTCGAGCCGGTGACCGGCAAACTGTTGGGCGCCGGGATCGTCGGCTTCGACGGGGTCGACAAGCGGCTGGACGTACTGGCCACCGCGCTGCGCGGCGGGATGACCGTGCACGACCTGGAGGGCCTGGAACTGGCCTACGCGCCGCCGTTCGGGTCGGCCAAGGACCCGATCAACATGGCCGGGTTCGTGGCCTCGAACGTGCTGAAGAAAGACCTGCGGCTGTGGTACCCCAGCGAGTACCCGGCGGCCACCGAGGGCGCCAGGATCATCGACGTCCGGGGCCCGCAGGAGTTTGCGATCTGGCACCTGCCCGGCGCGGAGAACGTCCCGCTGCCGACTTTGCGCGACGCAGCGCGGGGCTGGGACAAGTCCCGGCCGATCCGGCTGTACTGTGCCGTCGGGTTCCGTAGTTACCTGGCGTACCGGGCGCTGGTGCAACGCGGGTTCACCGATGTCAAGACCCTGTCCGGGGGGATGACGACCTTCCGCTCCTACCACGACGTGCCGTCCCAGGAGGGCGTCGACACCGCTGAGCCACTGGTCAACTACGGCGAGGACCGCACCGGCATCAACGCCGTCCGCGCGGCCGGGGCGGGACCGGTAGCGGCCACCGGCGTCGAGGTCGATCTGGACTGCACCGGCCTGGCCTGCCCCGGACCGATTATGGCGCTGCAGGCGAAGATGGCCGAACTGGCCCCGGGAGACGAAGTGCTCGCACATGTGTCGGACCCCGGGTTCCGGCTCGATGCCCCGGCGTGGGCCGGCAAGAACGGGCACTCGATGCTCGACCTGGTGCCGGAGGGGCCCGGCTATGCGGCCCGATTCCGTAAGGGCGGCAGCGGCATCGCCGCCAGCGGGCCTGCCGCCCGGCTGAAGGACAAGAAGTCCTTCGTGGTGTTTTCCGGAGAATTCGACCGGGTGCTGGCCTCGTTCATTCTGGCCAACGCCGCCGCATCGATGGGCGACGAGGTGTCGATGTTCTTCACCTTCTGGGGGCTCAACGCCTTGCGCCGGGACGACCCGCCACATCGGGACAAGAACGCCCTGGACCGCGCGTTCTCCGCCATGCTGCCGTCGGGACCCGAGAAGCTGCCGTTGTCCACCATGAACATGCTCGGCGGGGGACCCGCGCTGATCAAGAAGATCATGAAGGACCACCACGTGCCGAGCCTGCCCGAGCTGATCTCCTCGGCCCAGCACACCGGTGTGCGGCTGATCGCCTGCACGATGACCATGGACCTGCTCGGCATCGCCCACGACGACCTGATCGACGGCGTCGAACTCGGCGGCGCCGCGATGTTCTTCGGTGAGGCCAACGAATCCAACGGGGCGTTCTTCATCTGAACGACCCGGGAACTGGGCGCAGGGAAGGGTTTCCCGATGACGGTTGGCACTGATTTTTCGTCGGGCATCGTCGGTCTGGCCGGCCGGGACGAGCACCTGAAGCCCGCAGTTCGGAGCGCCGAGTTCCATGTGGCTGGAGTGGTTTTGCCGGTGGTGAGCCCGGCCCGGGTGTACGTCTGTGGGATCACCCTGTACGACGGGACCCACTTTGGGCACGCTGCGACGTTTGTGTGGGCCGACGCCGTGGAGCCGGTCCCGCGGTCGGTCGGGGTGCACACCGTGTCGTGCCGCAACGTCACCGAGTTCTGTAGGTAGTCGGTTCTGTTACGCCATTACTGTTGCCAATGGGTGTCACTTCTTGTCGAGTGCGGCGCGGTGGTTGTCGGCCAGTCCGGGACATCCTGGTGTGCGCGGTTCCCGCGCAGCAGCCACAACCCGACGATGAGCAGGACGATGTCCTGGCCGACCAGGATCGGAATTTTCGGCAGTGCACCGACGGCGGCGAACAGATCGGTGAGTGCGTGCAGCACCATCAGCGGCCAGATGGTGCCGATCCGCAGAGCGATCGCCGCGTACCCCACCCCGAAGCAGAAGGCGCCGACTGCCTGCGCCGCAACGAGAGTCACGTTGTCCCGGAACAACACGTTCGCCAGATGGGATGCCCCGAACAGCAGCGAGCCGAACAGCACGGCCCGCAGCGGGCCGGTGGGCCGCAATACCCGCAGGACCAGGCCTCGCCAGAGTGCCTCCTCCATGAAGCCGGTGAGGGCGTACCCGACGATCAGCGTGGCCAGGGCATCGACCGACCGGAACCCGGCCAGCAGCGGGATGAACGCCAGCACCGTCGGCAGGATGAGCAGATGCAGGTTCCGCCAGTTGCGGGGCCCAGTGAATCCCGCTTCCCGGAATCCGCTGAGCCGCCACACCAGGATCGTGACGACCACGGCCAGCACGGCGGTGACGATCAGCGCCACGGTCAGCGACGACACTTCGGGTGCGACGAGTCGGATGACGGCTGCGGAGGTCACCACGACGATGAGATCGAGGGCGAGCAACACGCAGGCCAACCGGCGCGGATACGCACCGGACATCGTCGAGCGAACAACGCCGTCCCGGTCACCGACCGGTCGGGTCAACAACGGCGCGGCGGACATCACGCCACCGCCACCCGACGGGCGGAGATGATGCGGGCGTGGGCGGCCGTGACGGCGACCCGGGTGAGCACCATGGCCAACGCCATCAGCACGAACGCTGCCGTCCAGGCGGCGGCGCCGGTGATCTGCTGCGCCATCGAGAACTCACCCACGGACCGGGAGGCCCATCCGGTGGCCGAGTAGGCGAAGGCGATCCGACCGCCGATGACCGCGATCCACAGGCCCGCGTATCCGACGCCGGCGGTGGTGACGATCCGGCCGGCGCCGTCCCGGCGCACCGGCATCAGGGCCGCTGCGGCGACCCCGAGGGCCACCCCGGTGAGTGCACCGGCGAGTTCCAGCCGGGTGTCTCCGGCGGTGGTGGGCAGGTCCTGCAGGAAGAACCAGCCCGCGACCAGGACCAGCACGACCGGCAGCAGCAGACGTTTCCCGGTCACTGCTCTCGTTCCCAGGTTCGTGCCGAGGACGAACAGCAACAATCCGACATTGAGGACCAGCCGCGATGTGGACATGTGTTGCGCTCCAAGCTGTATCGGTGGCGGTGGCGCCGGTGTCCGGCGATTTGATAGCACAGTAGGGGCGGGCGGTCAACGCCGGATCGGCGTGCGGGTGGAACTACGGACCGGGGGTCTCCATCCCCGGGTGGAGACACGGGGTGGTGATGGGTGTCGACGGCCGGGTGGGCGCCGACCGCGGTC
>JBBQJM010000455.1:0-3525 GCA_038325895.1 Mycobacteriales bacterium | reverse complement strand
GAAGCCCAACACGGTGCCGGAGGGAAACTCGTGCGCCTCGACCACCATGTCGCTCAGCGCGAACACCTCGCCGTCGAAGGCGCCGGTGGTCAGGGTGAACCGATCACCGGACGCGGGATGCCAGAGCAGTCCCGCGGATTTCAGCGCACCGGCGAGCTCGATCGAGATCATCGCGGCAGCCCTGGCCTGCCCCTGGGTCGTCGCCTCATCTGTGCCAGTCACCACACCATTGTCTCCGGTGTCACCACTGCCACCAGTGCCGGCGCCGAGAGCGCCGGCCGGGCAGGGTCGCCGGGACGGCCCACGGCGCAGCTCGGGCGGAGGCAGCCGATCAGCGCGGATAGAACGGCGACGAGCCGTTCAGGAACGGCTGGTCGGGCAGCGGTGACTGCCATTGCCCATCGGTCTGCGAGCCCTCCAGCTGCCACACCCGCCCGCCGAAGGTGATCAGCATCGGTTCGCCCTGGGCCACCGCGATGCCGTCGACGTCACCGAAGATGCCGCGATCGGTGACGCTCCTGGACTCGAAGCCGTCGATGGACACCGCATCCACCGTCCGGTAACTCGTCGTCGTGGCCGCCGCGGCCACCATCAGTTCGCGGGAGTTGGTGAACGCGACCGCCCCGACCCGCAGCAGATCGGGGCGCAGCACTCTCAGGTTGGTGACCATCAGCGGGATCTGGCCCGACTCGGGTTCGACTGTGGATGGCGTCGAGTCCGTGGTGGGTGGCGGCAACGTGGTCGATGGTGACGTGGTCGATGGTGACGTGGTCGATGGTGACGTCGTCGATGGTGACGTCGTCGATGGTGACGTGGTCGACGGTGACGTCGTCGATGGTGAAGTCGGCGGAGTGCTGGGCGGAGCGCTGGTGAGAGCACTGCTCGTGCCGGCCGCGGTGACCGGTTCGTCGGCGGGCGCCGGGGCGATCACCCCCAGGTACAACTTGTCCCCGGCGACCACCGCGACCCGGACGCCGTCCGGCGACAACGCCAGCGCCGTCACCGCGCCCAGCCCGATCAGCGACGACGAGCCGACCCGTTCCCTGCTGGCTTCCCCGGAGCTCGATGCCTGGTAGATCTCGGGTTTCGGTGACGCCCCGTTCTGGACCACCCACGCCTGCTCACCGGTGCGGGTGAAGCTGGGAGTGGTCAGCGTGGCCGCCTTCAGCAGCGGCGCCGCCGTGTCGGAGGTGCCCGGCTGGGCCAACATCAGCACGGCGCCGCCCGCGGGGTCGGCGGCCACCGCGGCCAGTGCACCAGTGGCCGCGGACATCGCGGCGCTGGACACCGGTGGGGTGCCCGTCCCCAGCGCGCCGGCGATCGGCTGTTGATTCGTCAGGCCGGTGATCGCGCCCTGGGCGTTGACGAAGTACGGGTCGGAGGCCACCTGCCCGGTGCCGGCCAGCCGGTCGGGATCGAAGGAGGACACCGAGTTGATGGTGAAGACCTCCTGGGTCGGGTCCAGTGGCTGACCATCGACGGTGACGGCGATCCGCGGTGACGTCGGCGACAGGGTCCAGACGATCTGCGCGGCCAGCGCCCGCCTCGCCTCGGCGGTCGAGATGTCCATCCCCGTCAGGTCGATGCGCAGCACACCGTCCGGATCGACGGTCGGGTTCGACCGCAACCCGGAGGTCGCGGAGAACTCGGTCCGCACCGCGCCGCGCAGGGTGCTGCTGGGACCGTTGATCAACATCGAGATCAACCGGTTCGCGCGATTGGCAGGGGTCTGCCCGATCACCACGTGCCGGACATCGGGGACGACGACCGTGCCCGTCGCGTCCAGGAAGTACAGCACCCGCTGGCGGAACGCGGTGGCGAAGTCCGACTGGGTGAGCATCAGCTCCGGCGGCGGGTCGCTGATCCGCCACTGCCCGTCCACCTGCTCCAGGTTCAGCACCCGGGAGTACGCGACCGCGGGCTCGGAGTGGAAGGCGCGTTCGGAGTCCAGGGTGCCCACCGTGGTGCCGGTGACCGTCACGGTCTTCGCGTTCTCGCTGTCCGCCACCGTGCGGTAGGCGTCGGCCAGGACCACCACCGGCTGACCCACCGGCTGCCAGCTGGTTTGCGCGTTCGGGGTGAGGTATTGCCGGGCCGCCGCGAAAATGGACCCGGCCGCGACGTCGAGGTCGGTCCTGGCTGTCGCGGCGATGAACCCACGGACGATCTGGTCGGGCTGCTGTCCGGATTGCGGTGCCTCCGGCGCTGCCGGGTCGATCTGGTCGGCCACCCGGGTGACGTCGAACGCCGGGCTGGTGGTGGGGATGCCACTGCACCCGGCGAGTCCGACACCGATCGCCAGCAACGCAATCGCTGCGGTCACGGCTGCCCGACGCCGTCCGGTTGACCTCTGCGGGTGTCCGCTCATCGGGCCGACTCCCTGGGCGCGCCGCCGATCGCGGGTACCGATCCCTCGGGCGCCTTCCCAGGTTTCGCCTCCGCTGCCGGTGCGGCGGGTGTGCTGGACGCCGCAGCGGGCGCCTGCCCCGAGGTGACTCTGGCGGATTGCCCGGGGATGGCAAGGACGGGATCGGCGGCATCGACCGAGGCGACCACGGCTTCGGCCGCGCGTTGCCCGGCGCCCGCCGACGGCACGGTGGTCGGGTCCAGACCACTGTCCACGTCCTCCAGCCAATCGGCTCCGGCCGGGACGACCACGTGACCGGCATGGTCGAGTTTGGGCATCGGGCCGGTTTCCAGGGCGTCGGCACCGGTGCGCAGCGGCAGCGGGGAGCCGGCGATCAGCCCACCCCGGCGGCGCGGCAGGGTGAGGCGGAAGCGTGACCCGCGGCCCGGGGAGCCGGACGCCTGCAGCCATCCGCCGTGCAGCCGGGCGTCCTCCAGCGAGATCGCCAGCCCCAGTCCGGTGCCCCCGGTCTGCCGCTGCCGCGACGGGTCGGCCCGCCAGAAGCGGTTGAAGACCAGTCCCGCCTCGCCGGGTCGCAAACCCACCCCGTGATCGGTGACGGTGATCGCCAGCACGTCCGCGTCGGCGGCCAGTTCGATCTCCACCGCGTGTCCCTCCGCGTGGTCGATCGCGTTGTTGATCAGGTTGCGCAGGATCCGGTCGACCCGCCGGAAGTCGATCTCGGCGATCACCGGGACGTCCGGCAGCGAGGTGATGATCGGCACCCCGGACTGTTCGGCCAACGGCCCGGCTGCCGCGACACAGGTGGTGATGCTCGAGCGGATGTCGATCGGTTCGGCACTCAGCTCGGCCATCCCGGCGTCGTGCCGGCTGATCTCCAGCAGATCCCCGAGCAAGATCTCGAACCTGTCCAGCTCGTCGACGAGCAGCTCGGTGGCCCTGGACAGGTGGGCAGGGAACTCGTCGCGGCCCGCGTGCAGCACGTCGGCGGCCATCCGCACCGTGGTCAACGGAGTGCGCAGCTCGTGCGACACGTCGGAGGTGAACCGGCGTTGCAGCTTGCCGAACTCCTCCAGCTGGCGGATCTGCACCCGGATGGCCTCCGCCATGGCGTTGAACGAGGTGGCCAGGGTGGCCAGCTCGATCGGGCCCGTGAC
>JBBQJM010000454.1:0-3528 GCA_038325895.1 Mycobacteriales bacterium | reverse complement strand
AACCCTCCCTCGCCGCGGAGGGGAACTGCCCCTCCGCGTGGTGACAGCCGGTTGGCCAGCCGGCGGCCGGCTTTACCGGACGGCATGGTGCGCAAAGCTCCTCGGGGTTGCCCACCAGCGTGTCCGGGTTTCTGGTGTGCGCGTGGCGGGTCAGGGCCACCGGCCGGTGCCGGGCTGGTGGTGGTCGCGGATTTCGGTGGCACGGACAGCGATCTGGGTCCGGCTGGTCAGATGCAATTTGGCCAGCAGGTGAGACACGTTGTTCTTCACGGTCTTCTCGGCCACCAACATCCGTCGGGCGATCTGCCGGTTGGTCAGGCCCTGACCGATCAGCTCCATCGTGGTCCGTTCACCGGCGGTCAGCACGGCCAACGGATCGGCTGCGGGCGGGGCGGTCCGCAACCGGTCGAACAGTACGGCCGCGGCCCGCGGGTCCAGCAGCGAGCGGCCCGAACCCACGGCGCGGACGGCGGCGATCAGATCCAGCCCGGTGATGTCCTTGAGCACGAACCCGGCGGCACCGGCCAGGAACGCCTCCAGCATCGTCTGCTCATCGGGGCAGGCGGTGAGCATCAGGCACGCCAGTTCCGGCAGCCGGGTCCGCAGCTCGCGGCACACGTCGACGCCGTTCCCGTCGGGCAGCCGCACGTCCAGCACCGCCACATCCGGCCGTATTGCCGGCACCCGCGTCAACGCCTGGGCCGCCGTGGCCGCCTCACCGACCACCACCAGACCACCCGCGGCGTTCACCAGATCCCTCACCCCGCGTCGCACCATTTCGTGGTCATCGACCACGAACACCCTGAGATCGACCCCGTCCCGCCCCATGCAACCCCCCGTACGCGGAGAGTAGCTGTCCGATCACACTCCGTGTGAGGTCCTGTGGATTGGGTTTTGATTGATTGACGGATGGGCAACGAGCCCGGCCCCTGCCGTGTCCCTGCTGGGACGGCCGCCGGGGTGATCCGGCCTGACGCATAGGCGGGCTCAGGACGACGACGACCTGGCCGACGACCCGCGGAGCTACCGATCGGCGAGCTGATCTCGGTGTAACTGCGCGATGAGCGTGGCAGCGGCCCCGACGAGAGATCCGACGCCGAGCGGGCCCGAGGAGATCCTGCTGGCAGGGGACATGCCCGGCCCGCGGTGTCGGGGTGCACTGCGCCCGTTCGGGAACAATCGCACCCGCACCGTCCGCGGCGTCGGAGCCGACACCGTGACCGTGACCCCACGCCGGGCCCGTTGCGCTGACTGCCGGGTCACCCAGATCCTGCTGCCGACCGAGCTGCTGGTGCGGCGGGCCGACAGCACCGCAGCGATCCGCAACGCCCTGGTCGCCAAGGCCGGCGGCGCCGGGTTCCGCAGCGTCGCCGCCCGGTTCGGGCAGCCCGAGTCGGGCGGCCCGCCGATGGTGCGGGCCGTCCGGGAGCCGCACGCGCAGTGGCTGTACCAGCGGCGTGGGCAGCGCCGTCCTGGTCGACCAGGAATTGCTGGCCTGGCCGGCGCCGCTGCGAACCACCCTGGGGCACGGGCTGAACCTGCTCGCCGGCGCGGCCGTGCGTCTGCGGGACAGCTTCGACGTCAGCGACCCGCTGTGGTCACTGATCGGATTCTTTGCCCACGGGTGGCTCGTGGCCTCTCCGGGCCCTCGTCGCAGCTGAGATCCGGGTCCGGCCGGGCCCTGCCATGGCCGGCGCCGCCCGTCACCACGCCGACGAAACCCTGCACCACGCAGGCGAAATGGCCCTCACCTCGCCGACCAGGGCGTCACCGTGCCGACCAAGAGGGAGACGTCGATTCCCGTCTGCACCTTCGACGACGTCTTCAACCGGAGATTCAACGACCGTGCACAGACGGCAGCGTCGACGCGGACTACCAAGCCATCCAGGACACCCGCACCGCCCTATCCCTGCACGGCTGGATCCATACGACCCCGCGACTGAGCGTCAAAGGTGACACCCCCGGACTGACAACAGGGAATGACACAACAGGCCGACTATCTACAGAAATCGTCCTGGTAGTCGGCCATGACCGGCCATGACCGACCGGTATCGATCATTTATGCGCCAGAATAGCGGCGCATAGCCATGGGTGTCGGTGGGCCCGACCGCCGCCAAGTCGGTCGGTTCAGCCGGCTATGCGTGGCTGGTCCGACATGTGTCGCGCACCAACCTTGAATCCAGAAGAGTCTTGGCAGAAACGCTTTCGCGGCGCGGTGCTTGTACTCGACGGAACTGGTGATGGGCGTGCGGCACACTCATCTTGGTGACGCCCGGCCCCGGTGGGACTGGGTCCTCCTTTTCAGCCCGCCGCTGGCGAAGCCGATCCACCAAATAGAGCGAAGGCTCCAGGACCAGTTCGCGCGGCGGAACCCTCCACAACTGTGGAAGGCTTTCGGGCATGACGATTGCGTTCACTGTCTACTTCATCCCTGCCGGTGAGGAGGGGTTCGGGGACGGTTCGATCTACAAGGTGCAGGACAACGGCGTGCTGACGACTACCACACCAGACGGCCGGCGACGCATCTACTCACCCAACGCCTGGCACCATGTCGAGCTGCCGCCACAACCGAAGCAAACGTCGAAGCCGAAGGCGGTTCGGCGATCGGATTCGCAGCCAGACGAGCGGGTCCCGCCCATCGCGTCGGCGGCTCCCGGACCAGCTCGGTGACAGTCCCGGGGACCGTCCCACTGTGACGCACCGACCGGTGGTGATCTGGGATCGGCGGATGCTGGGCTATCACCACCCAGGTGGCCAGCATCCGATGAATCCGCTGCGCTGGGAACTGACCTGGCAGCTGGCGGGCGCATTGGGTGTCATCGATCGATACACGGTCGTCACGCCGGGTCCGGCCGACGTCGCGACTTTGGGTTTGGTGCACACCCTGGGCTACATCGACGCCGTGCGCCGGGCATCCCGACCCGGTTTCGCGTTCTCCGTGGGACACGGGTTGGGCACGGTGGACGATCCGATCTTCGCCGGCATGCACACCAGCGCGGCGTTGATCGCCGGCGGTTCGGTGGGTGCGGCGCTGTCGATCGCGACCGGTGAGATCGACCGGGCGGTCAACTTCCGCGGCGGTCTGCACCACGCCATGGCGGACTCGGCGTCGGGGTTCTGCGTGTACAACGACGCCGCGCTGGCCATCGCCACCATGTTGCGGGCCGGGGTGGGCAAGGTCGCCTACGTCGATGTGGACGCGCATCACGGCGACGCCGTGCAGGCCGCGTTCTACGGCGAGCCGCGGGTGCTCACGGTGTCCATCCACCAGAGCCCGCTGTCGCTGTTCCCCGGCACGGGTTTCCCGACCGACTGCGGTGACGGCGCGGCGTCCGGCACCTCGGTGAACTGAGGTTCCCCCGGTACAGCGGACAGTTGGTCCCGCCTGCTCGGGAGGAATGCTTGGAACCTGTGGATGTGCGCCATGAGGCGCTGTTGCTGCGAGTGGAGGTGAGAGACCTTCGCCGCTGACCTTGTCGCAGCGGGGCAGTGGAGCTGAGGGCAGTCTATCCCGGGAGGTGCCGGGAC
>JBBQJM010000453.1:0-3528 GCA_038325895.1 Mycobacteriales bacterium | reverse complement strand
CAAGGTCGCCCGGATCGCCGGCCAGTACGCCAAGCCGCGATCGTCGGCTACCGATTCGCTCGGCCTGCCGTCCTACCGAGGCGACATCATCAACTCCCTGGCCACCACCCCGGAGGCCAGGGTGCACGATCCGTCCCGGATGGTGCGCGCGTACGCGAACTCCTCGGCGGCGATGAACCTGGTGCGCGCGGTGACGAGCACCGGGATGGGCGATCTGGCCAAGGTGCACGAATGGAACCAGGAGTTCGTGCTGACCTCGCGCGCGGGGGAGCGGTACGAACGGGTGGCCGGGGAGATCGACCGCGCGATGCGGTTCATGGCGGCCTGCGGCGTCGATTCCCACTCCCTGCACCAGGTGGAGATCTACGCCTCGCACGAGGCGCTGCTGTTGGACTACGAGCGGGCGATGCTGCGGCTGGACACCCGGCACGACGAGGCCAGGCTGTACGACCTGTCCGGGCACTTCCTCTGGATCGGCGAGCGGACCCGGCAGCTGGACGGGGCGCACATCGCGTTCGCCCAGGTGCTGGCGAACCCGATCGGGCTGAAGATCGGGCCGACCACCACGCCGGAAGAGGCGGTGGAGTACGTCGAACTGCTGGACCCGCACCGCCAGGCCGGCCGGCTCACGCTGATCTCCCGGATGGGCAACGGCGCGGTGCGTGACGTGTTGCCGCCGATCATCGAGAAGGTTCAGGCATCGGGGCACCAGGTGATCTGGCAGTGCGACCCCATGCACGGCAACACCCACGAGGCCTCCACCGGTTACAAGACACGGCATTTCGACCGGATCGTCGACGAGGTGCAGGGCTTCTTCGAGGTGCACCGCGAACTCGGCACGCACCCCGGCGGCATCCACGTGGAGCTGACCGGCGAGGACGTCACCGAATGCCTGGGCGGTGCGCAGGAGATCTCCGACTTGGACCTGTCCGGCCGCTACGAGACGGCGTGCGACCCGCGGCTGAACACCCAGCAGTCGCTGGAACTGGCGTTCCTGGTGGCGGAGATGTTGCGCGGCTGACAGTTTCGCCGCCGCGTTCAACGCATCAAGGAACCGCCCCGGGATCAGTCACATCGGTAGCGACCGGGAGACCCCGGTGGTCGGCACCCGCTGAGGTCACCAGTGGGAGGAAGATGTCATCGACGATCTGGACGATGGTGTCTTTCGGGACGGGTGCGAGCGTCATCATCACCTCGTGCCGCAGGAGGTCGAACGGGAGACTGGCGATCCTCGGGGTCAGCCGTGCCGGATCGATCTCGCCCCGCTCGACTGCTCGGCGCACCACCGTGTCCATCACACTGGTTCGCTCGCCCAGGATCTGCCGCCGAAGGTCGGCGGGGCTGGTTCGGGTTTCTCGGTAGTAAGGACCCAGTTGGCCAACGATGATGGCCGCCATGGCGATCCGGGCTTCATCGGCGTCCACTAGCACGCTGATCACGTCGTCGCGCAGCGTCCCCGTATCGGGAATGGGACGGACGTCGCGGGCGATGTAGTGCGCGACCGCGGCCAGCGCGAGGTCCTCCCGCGTCTTCCAGCGTCGGTAGAGGACCGGCCGGCTGGTGCCGGCCCGTTCGGCGACCGCGTCGATGGTGAAGGCCGCGTACCCGCCTTCGACCAGCGCATCCCAGGCCGCGCCCAGGATGGCGTCCTCGAGCTCCTGGCCGCGCCGCCGCCTGACCGGCGCCTGGGCTTCAGTTAGATCCACTTGTGCATCTTAGCCCGAGCCGCTATCGTGAGTTAGATACAGTCGTGTATCTAAAGGGGAAGCATGACGACCGTCGCTCCGGAAAAAGAACCGATCGATCCGAACGTCATCAGGATCGCCACCGTGCTGATCGTCGGCGGGCTCGCCGTCGTCTTCGACACCGCGATCGTCAGTGTTGCGCTGCACACGCTCGCCGCGTGGGGATCTGATGGCCTTTCCTCGTTCTTCGCGGGTTCGGCCTGGGCGCGGTCACGGTGCCCGTCATGGCCGTTGCGTTCGTCGGGCTGGACCGGCCCGACGTGCCGCACGCCAGCATCCTGACCCGCATCGCCCAGCAGGTCGGCGGGTCCTTTGGTGTCGCGTTACTCGCCGTCATCCTCGAGGGCTTGACGGCGGCCGGCGACGGCAGCGCCGCGGCGACCACCCACGCCTTCAACCAGGCATTCTGGTGGTCGATCGGCTTCACCGCGCTCGCGATCGTGGTCTCGCTCACCCTGCCGGGCAGATCCCCCAGGTCGCCGCGCCCGCCGGCGCCGGCGTTGACCGCCCCGCCGACTCGTCCGCTCGCACCGCGGTGCTCAAGTCGTAGAGGCCGGCTTCGTGGGCGAGGATGGCGGCTTGGGTGCGGTTGGCGAGTTCGAGTTTGGTGAGCATCCGGGAGACGTAGGTCTTGATCGCCGCTTCGCTCATGAACAGGTTCTGGGCAGTTTCTGCGTTCGACAGGCCCCGTCCGATGAGGGTGAGCACGTCCCGTTCCCGGTCGGCGAGCAGAGTCAGTTTGCGCCGTGATTCGGTGCGTGTGGGTGGTCGCGGAGGGCCACGTATTCGGCGATCAGCCGTCGGGTCACGGCGGGCGAGAGCATCTCGGAACCGGCGGCGACTGCCCGGATGGCGGCGGCGATCTGGCGTGATGGGTGTCCTTGAGCAGGAACCCGCTGGCCCCGGCCTGCAGTGCCGAGAAGACGTACTCGTCGAGGTGAAAGGTCGCCGCGGCGGCCGCGTCGACGACGGTGTAGATCGGTCGTAGTGACTCCTATCAGCGGGGTCCAGTCCTTCTTCGACGCGTACCGCAGCGACGCCCGGATCAGATGGACCACCACGCACAGCTGCACAGTGGCCCTGGGCCAGCTGGACGTTGATCGCGTCGGGGAGCCCGGTCAGCCCCTGGCAACAGACGATGCAGACATCTCCCACCCCGCGGGTTTTCAGCTACGACAGCACCGATCGCTGACCTTCGATGACTCCCCGGTGGATGGGCCGATCCACATGCCAAGCATCTCTCTTTCTCGCCGTCACGATCGATCCCAATGGCCAGGCACACAGGCCGATTCGCGACCACCCGTCCCTGATCTTGACCATCAGTGGTCGATGAACACCACCGGATCCAACGGTCTTGCCTGCCATTCCTGCAAGTCGGCCAGGGGTGGTCTGGGGTGAGCCAGTGTTGGTCAGGACTCCCGTTTCCGGCGCTGGGGAACCCGGGAGCGCAGCAGGGTGAACGAAACATCCCGGACGATGACGTTGGTGACCGAGCCACGGACCTTCTCGTCGGGGTCGCTGGACACGGCGAGTTGCCATTTGGTGTTCGGTGCGTCAGGGACAGTGAATTCCACCCCGTTCTCGGCCGCGTTCATCAGCAGGGCGAACGCATCGGCGCCGTCGTGTGTGAGCAGGAAGGTGACCGAGCGGGCAGCCGCGTTCTGCCAGTCGTCGTCGGAGAAGTCCTGCGCAGCGGATCTGACGGTGCGGACGAAGTCCGGTCCGTCCCCGCCCGGGGCCTGCCGGAACCACGGCGGCCGCAGTGCCGGGTTCTCTCGGCGCA
>JBBQJM010000452.1:0-3532 GCA_038325895.1 Mycobacteriales bacterium | reverse complement strand
CGGTGCTGTCGACCGGGCCGCCGCCACGAAGGCGCGCATCGCGGGTAGGTGGTCGGCCGCGAGCTGGTGCCCGCCGGGGTGCAACAGCAGATCCACCGCGGCTCCGCGGGAGGACAGGTCGTCGACGAGGCTGCTCGTCAGCGCCTGCGGCGCCATCGGGTCGCGCCGTCCGTTCGAGATCACTACCCGGTGACCGGCCAGGTCGGCGGCCGGAGCCTCCCCGAAGGGCGGCATTGCAGCGATCAGGATGGCATCGCCGATGGCCTCCGGATGGGTGAGCAACAGTGCAGAGCCGATGTTGGCACCGTTGGAAAACCCTACCGCGACAACGGATCCGCGGATGAAGCCGTACTCGTCGGCCGCGGCCGCAAGGAATCCGGCGAGTTCGGTGGCGCGCGCTCGGAGGTCGGCCTCGTCGAACACACCCTCGCGCAATCGGCGGAAGAACCGCGGCATCGTTCCTTCCAGCACGGTGCCGCGCGGCGCGAGCAGCGGCGCGCCGGGGGCGAGCTCCCGACCGAGCGGCAGGAGGTCCCGTTCGTCTCCTCCGGTGCCGTGCAGCAGCAGCACGACCGGGCCACGCCAATCCGGATCGCCAGGTACCCACACATGCGGCCGAGCCAGAGTCGCGCCGTTGGCGGCCGGCCCGGCAACCTGAGGCTGCGTCATGGCGCCACTCACATCTCGCCGGCCGCCGCCGGGGCGGGCCCGGCGGTCACCGGCGCGCGGCTGGCATCGTCGACCGTCAGCACCGGCAGCGACGCTGCGATCTGGTCGCGGTTGGGCTCCAGCCACGGCGGCAGCTTCAGGCTCCTGCCCAGCTCGAGCAGAGGCTCGTCGACGGCGAAACCCGGTGCGTCCGTGGCAATCTCGAAGAGCACGCCACCTGGCTCGCGGAAGTAGATGCTCTTGAAGTACTGCCGATCCAGGATTTCGGTGACGGGTACGCCGGCATCGGCCAATTCGTCGTGCCAGCGCTGCATGGTCGGCAGATCGGGCGCCCGGAACGCCACATGATGCACGGTGCCGCCGGCCTGCAGGCCACGACCCAAGGTGTTCTCGCCCGCGACGTCGACCAGGGCGCCGGAACTGCCCGCGCCCATGGCGAAGCTCGCCCGCGAGCCCTCCTCGCCGCCCAGGTGCATGCCGAGCATCGAGGTGAGCATCTCGGCGGTCGGGTCGAGTAGGCGTTCGGTGAGCGTCACCGCGTGCAGTCCGCGCACCGCATGGTCGGCCGGGATGCTGGCAACGCCGTCCCAACCGGACCGCTGGTCGCCGGCCGTGCCGACCAGGTCGAGCACCATACCGTCGGGGTCGCGCAGGGTGATCACGTCCGCGCCGCCGCGCTCCGTCACGGGTTGCACGTCGGTGCCGAGGGCGCGCAGCCGCTGCAGCCACCAGGCGGTCGACTCCTGCGGGATCGAGAACGCAGTGGCCGTGGTCAATCCGGTGCCGAGCCGGCCGCCGGGCACGCCGTCCCACGGGAAGAAGGTCAGCAGGCTGGACGGACGACCGGCCTCGTCGCCGTAGTAGAGGTGATAGGTGTCCGGCGCGTCGAAGTTCACCGTCTGTTTGACCAGGCGCAAGCCCAGTACCTTCGTGTAGAAATCGACATTCCGCTGCGGGTTGCCGGCGATGGCGGTGACGTGGTGCAGTCCCTGTGGGGCTACTGTGCTGATTTCATCCTCCAGGGTGACGGAAGTAGTTGCCGGGGAAACTACATCCGGTTGCTGATTATTCCCGGAGGATCCCGAGGGCGCCAACAAGACTCTCCCAACAGACACTGTCAACACGACAATGAGGGACCTGGTGGTGCAGGTCAAGAACGGGTCACGCAGGGCTGGTCTCACTAGCTAGGTGGAAGGGAAGTGCCCGCCAATGTCGCCAGTGCGAAGTGCATTCGGCGCCGGTGAGCTCGGAGTCGACTCGTTCGTGCACGAGATGTCCAGTGTGCGAGTGGTTTTCGGAGCGGGGAGGGTCCAGCAGGTGGGGGCGGAAGCCGGCCGGTTGGGCGGCACGGTGCTGCTCATCGCGGGGCGCCGTCAGGTGCGGGAGGCTGACCGCATCGCCGCTGAACTCGGCCGGAGCTGCGCCGGGCGCATCAACGAGGTCACCGAGCACGTCCCTGCGGCGCTCGCGCAGCAAGCTGTCGACCTGACCCGTGACCTCGGGGCGGACGTCGTGGTGTGCGTCGGCGGTGGTTCGGCTGTCGGCCTTGCCAAGGCGGTGGCGTTGCAGCTGGACGTGGCGATCCTCGCGGTCCCGACGACGTACGCGGGCAGCGAGCAGACGCCGATATGGGGTCGTACAGAGGCGGGCCGGAAGGTCACCGGCCGCGACGCCCGGGTGCTGCCGCACACGGTGGTGTACGACGCGGCTCTGACCGTTGACCTGCCCGCCGAGCTGTCGGCGGCGAGCGGGATGAACGCGATCGCTCACGCGATCGAGGCGGCCTATGCCCCGGACGCGTCCCCGCTCACGGCCCTGCTGGCGGCAACAGCGATCGGAGCGCTCTCGGCGGCCCTGCCGGTGGTGGTGCGCGAACCAGCGCACCTGCCCGCCCGCGAACGAGCGCTGTACGGGGCCTGGCTGGCCGGCACGGTGCTGGGCGCAACGACCATGGGTCTGCATCACAAACTGGCCCACGTGATCGGTGGCAGCTACCGCCTGCCGCACGCAGGAACACACAGTGCGCTGCTCCCGCACGTGGTGGCGTTCAACGCCCGGGCCGCGGGCGCGGAACTCGCCGCGGCCGCCCGCGCTGCGGGCGCGAAGAGCTCCGGCGAGTTGGGCGCCGTGCTGTTCGATCTGGCCACCGCCATCGGTGCGCCGACGTCGCTGTCGGGGCTCGGGCTGCCGGACACGGCGATCGACGACATCGTCGATGACCTGCTGGCCGCCGGCGTGGCGAACCCGCGTGCCGTCGACGCCGCAGGGCTCGCAGCGCTGCTGCGCGACGCCATGGACGGCCGTCGACCGGACATCGGAGAGAACCCTGCCCTCGGTGGGCATGCCGGCCTGGCCGCTGGGCCGAACGCACATCGGGTGCCGGCATGACACCCGATAGCGGAAGGGGAGTGCGCTGGCTCACTGCCGACGAGCAGGCCGCCTGGCGTGGCTGGCTGGACACCTACCGACTGTTGATTCCGGTGCTGGACCGGCAACTGCAGGCCTCCAGGGTGTCCTTCACCGAGTACGAGGTGCTGGTGTGCCTGTCCGAGGCGACCGATCAACGATTGCGGATGAGTGAGGTCGCGGACCGCACGTTGGCGACGCGCAGCGCCATCACCCGCACCGTGGACCGGCTGGTGGCACGCGGCTGGGTGCGCCGGATCAGGTCGGTGCAGGATCAGCGCGGTGCGTACGCCAACCTCACCGAATCAGGCGCTGATGCCCTCGACGAACTCGCGCCGGGTCATGTCAAGGCGGTCCGGCAGAACCTCATCGACCTGCTCACCCCCGCCGAGTTGGAGGCGCTGCGGACCATTGGCCGGAAGGTGAAGCGCCGTCTTGCGGGCGGCGACGGCTGGAG
>JBBQJM010000451.1:0-3534 GCA_038325895.1 Mycobacteriales bacterium | reverse complement strand
TCGCGCCGGGACCCGACCGGCCCGTACGGCGACTACTACGTCTGGGCCGATGACGACACCGGCTACCCCGACGCGCGGGTCATCTTCGTCGACACCGAGCCCAGCAACTGGACCTTCGATCCGGTCCGCAAGCAGTACTTCTGGCACCGCTTCTTCTCCCACCAGCCGGACCTGAACTTCGAGAACCCGGCCGTGGGCGATGAGATGATCGACATCCTGCGGTTCTGGCTGGACCTTGGCATCGACGGCTTCCGGCTGGACGCGGTGCCGTACCTGTTCGAGGAGGAAGGCACCAACGGGGAGAACCTGCCGCAGACCCACGAATTCCTCAGGCGATGCCGCAAGGTGATCGACGCCGAATATCCGCACGCCATCCTGCTGGCCGAGGCCAACCAGTGGCCCGCCGACGTCGTCGACTACTTCGGTGATCCCGACGTCGGCGGCGACGAGTGCCACATGTGCTTCCACTTCCCTTTGATGCCACGCATTTTCATGGCCGCGCGGCGCGAGCAGCGGTTCCCGATCTCGGAGATCCTGGCGCAGACGCCGGCCATCCCGCAGAGCGGTCAGTGGGGCATCTTCCTGCGCAATCACGACGAGCTGACCCTGGAGATGGTCAGCGACGAGGATCGCGACTACATGTGGGCCGAATACGCCAAGGATCCACGGATGAAGGCGAACATCGGCATCCGCCGGCGGCTGGCGACCCTGCTGGGCAACGACACCAACCAGCAGGAACTGTTCACCGCCATGTTGCTGAGCCTGCCTGGCTCGCCGGTGCTGTATTACGGCGACGAGATCGGGATGGGCGACAACATCTGGCTCGGCGACCGGGACGGCGTGCGCACCCCGATGCAGTGGTCACCCGACAGGAACGCCGGGTTCTCCCGCTGCGATCCGGCACGGCTGTACCTGCCGACGATCATGGACCCGGTCTACGGGTTCCAGACCGTCAACGTCGAGGCGCAGATGAACTCCACCGCCTCGCTGCTGCACTGGACCAGGCGGATGATCGAGATCCGCAAACGGTACGCCGCATTCGCCGTCGGTCAGTTCACCGACCTCGGCGGTTCCAACCCGACCGTGCTGTCCTACACGCTGCACCACGACGGCGACGAGCACCAGCCGGCACACACCGTGCTGTGCGTCAACAACCTGTCCCGCTTTCCTCAGCCGGTGGAGTTGGACCTGCGTGACCATCAGGGGGCGGTGCCGGTCGAGCTGACCGGTGGCACGCCGTTCCCTCGGATCGGTCAGCTGCCCTATCTGTTGACCCTGCCGGGCCATGGCTTCTACTGGCTCGACATCACCGGCGAAGGAAGGTGATGTGACCAGATGAGCGACGAATCAACGATTGACGACAGCGCTGCCCCAAATTCAGCCAGCGTCGGCCTGGCCGACGACGTGCTGATCCCCATCCTCGCGGAATACCTGCCGCACCAGCGCTGGTTCTCGGCCAAGGGCCAGGAACTGGGGACAATCGAGATCATCGGCCGGGCCGTGGCCGCCAGGGACCTGGACGGTTCCGACATCGAGCAGGTGGTGTTCACCGTGGACACGCTGTTCGGCCGGCAGCGCTACCAACTGTGGATCGGCTGGAGCTGGCATCTGCCGGATCGGCTGGCCCACGCGACCGTCGGCTCCGGGTGGGGACGGGTCGCCTACGACGCGCTGCAGGACCAGAACGTTGCCGCGCTGCTGATCAGGGCCATCGCGGAGAACGCCGACTTCGGTGACGTGCAGGCCAGGGCCGAGCCGGACGCGGTGATCGACACCACCGCACCGGGGTTGGTGATCAATGCCGAACAGTCGAACACGTCGATCGTGTACGGGCACACGGCCATCCTCAAGGTTTTCCGCCGGCTGGAACCCGGTCCCAACCCGGACGCCGAGATCCACCGGGCCCTGCATGCCGTCGGCTCGACGCACATCGCGCAGCCGCTGGGCGTCATCACCGGGCCGGTGCAGGGCCAGGAGACCACGCTCGGGCTGCTGACCGAGTTCTTCGCCAACAGCGCGGACGGCTGGGCAATGGCCACCTCCAGCGTGCGCGACCTGATGAGCGAGGGCGATCTGCGCGCCGACGAGGTGGGCGGCGATTTCGCCGCGGAGTCGCACCGGCTGGGCGAGGCCGTGGCCGCCGTGCATGCCGACCTGGCGCGGGCGTTCGGCACGACCGTCGCCCACCACAGCGAGCTGTCGAAGATCCTCGATCAGATGGTCACCGACGCCGAGGTCGCCATCAACTTGGTACCCGAACTCGCCGAGCACCGCGAGGAGATCCTGGCGACGTTCGCCAGGGCCGGCGATCACGCGGCCGGACTCAATGTGCAACGCATCCACGGCGACCTGCGCCTCGGCCAGGTGCTGCGCACGCTGAGCGGTTGGAGCATCATCGATTTCGAGGGCGAACCGTCCAAACCGCTGGCGTACCGCAGAGCGCTGCACAGCCCGCTGAAGGACATCGCGGGCATGCTTCGGTCGTTCGACTACGCGGCGCGCGGGCTGGTGATCAGCCCGCACACCGACGCACAGCACAAGTACCGGGCGGCCGAATGGGCCGAGCGGAACCGCCGAGCGTTCAGCGACGGGTACGCGAGCGTGGCGGGCAACGACCCGCGTCAGGCCGGTAGCCTGCTGCGGGCATTCGAGCTTGACAAAGCGCTTTACGAAGTTGTCTACGAACATGGACACCGTCCACTGTGGGTAGCCATCCCCATGCAGGCCGTTGTCGCCCTCATCAACGCCGGAGGAACCTCGTGACCACCAAGAAAACACCGGACCCCGCGCCGGCAGCCGCAGCACCGGCAGCCGCAGCGGACGCCCCGGCTGCACCGGCCAAGGCGACGCGGACCCGCAAGCCGGCTGCCGCAAAGACGGCTGCCGCAGACACAGCTGCTGCAAACACCGCGGCAGCGAAGGCACCGGCCAAGACCGCGGCGAAGGCACCGGCCAAGACCGCGGCGGCCAAGACCACCGCGGCCAAGGCCCCTGCCAAGTCCGGGGCGAAGGCCGCTGCGGCCGAAGACGCGGCCCCGGCGTCGGCCGAACCGTCTATCGAACCGACCACCGACACCGCGGCGGCCGGACCGTCTGCGGGGTCCAAGGTGAGGGCGTCCGCCAGTGCCAAGGCCCCGCTGGCCATTGACACCCCGCTGGCCAGCGGAGAGGGCGCAGGCACCAGTCACGACGTGACGAAGCCAGGCGGCGTCACCACCACCCACGACGCCAGTGCGCCGGACGCCGCGCAGCCCTCGACGCCGGCCGGCCATACCACCGACGAGTACGAGAAGCTGATCGGCGGCGACACCCACGACCCACACGGGATCCTGGGCGCCCACCCGACCGGCGACGGCCGGACGGTGGTGCGCACGCTGCGCCACCACGCCAAGGGCGTCACCCTGCTGATGGGCGGCGAGGAGACCCCGTTCACCCACACCCACGGCGGGGTGTTCACGGCCGTGTTCGACGGCCCGGTCGGCGACTACCGGATCCGGGTGGACTACGGCCCCGGCGCGGTCTACGAGGTGGACG
>JBBQJM010000450.1:0-3537 GCA_038325895.1 Mycobacteriales bacterium | reverse complement strand
TGGTGTCGGTTATAGCGACCAGACGCTCACGGAAACAGTATGCGCCAACTACGCCAACATGGCCAGTGGAAGTCTCTCTAACGGATCGCCACGGGCTGTGTCTCCATGGTCACACCCACATCGTCGCCGTACGCCGGACCGAACGAGAGCCGGCACGATCCCTCAGAATCCGGGCCGTCGCGGACCGCCTGGACGCCATCGGACGAGCGGCGGCTGAATATTCTTGCGGTCAATCTGCGGTCAAATCCGAAATCACGCCTCTGCGATCGGCTGCTGGAAGGCTCCGAAAAGCCTCTGACCTGCAGTGATGCACGTGGGCCCGGCCGGGTTCGAACCGACGACAGCCGCGGTGTAAACGCGATACAACCGACTTTCTGACATGCGCACTTGACCTCCATATGGCCTCTGACCTGCGGTTATATCGTTGACAACCGTTGGCGGTTCGTGACTGTTTTTGAACGTCTTGCGGTCAATCTGCGGTCAAATCTGCCCCACAGGCTGGGCCTCATCGACTCAGCGATCAAGCGGCGAGCAGTTGGTCAATCACGCGTCGTACTGGGGGAAGATTAGCCGGCGTCGAGCAGCGGTCACCCGCCCCCGATTCTGCAGCGCCACCCATGTCACGGACGATGACGCATCGCAGACAAGTGCAAGGTGTATTATAATCTGCTATATGACAACGCTTACGATCCGCACTGACGCTGAGGTAGAACAGGCTCTTGAATCCCTGACTCGTGACGGGCAGTCCCGCTCGGAGGCGGCGCGGGCTGCGATCCTGGAAGCCGAACGAACGCATCGGCGCGCACGTCTGCGGGCCGAAGCCGAGCAACTGCGCAATGACCCCGACGATGTCGCGGCATCGCGAGAGCTGGCCGCGGAGATGGACTCCATCCGTGCGTGGTGACCTGTACCGGCTGAAGGCACCCGCGGACGTCCGCGGCCACGAACAAGCCGGCGCCCGCTACGCCGTCGTGGTCCAATCCGATGATCTCCCACTCTCGACGTGGATTATCGCGCCGACCTCGACAGGGCGCCGTGCGGCCTCCTTCCGTCCTGAGATCGAGATCGACGGCACCAAGACCCGTGTGATGGTCGAACAGTTGACCGTGATCGACCCGCAGACGCGCCTCGGTAAGTTCGCCGGCCGGCTAGACAGCTCTGAAATGCAAGCCGTAGATACTGCATTGCTGACGGTCCTGGCCCTCGACTGACCCTGTTCATCAATTCATTGGCGGTCAGCGGAGCACCTGACGACGCTGTTCGCCTGCACCCCGATCGTCCCGTGGTCGATCCTCGTCTGCGACGGCAAAAGCCAGCCGCCGACGCCCTCTTCGAACGTCGTGACGTCGCCGTGGGAGGTTCCGCGATCGGGACGATCAGTTGGCCACGCAGGGGTGCATCATCATGCTCACCGGTGCCTCGAGCCCGGGAATCATCCTTGGCTCAAGGCCTGCAGGAAGCGTTCCGCAATCGGGACGCGTGGACAACAAAAGGAGCTACCGAATCTATGCGATGAGCCGAAAAGTCGGAGGTCATTGTCTGGGTCCTTGATGATCGTTGATGGTCGCGTAAAGCGTTGGTGCTGCTCATGTATCGTCATTGAGGGGTGACGGTGATTGAGTGCCTTCAACGGTCTTGTGTGTCCTGGCTGTGTACTGGACCCAACAAGAGAACATCACATGACCACGATCCGCGGCCTGGTTGTCCCATCCATCTACTTCAGCGTCGCGACGACGCCGACCAGAATCTGCCCGCCGGACATCCAATGGCTCACGCCCACCTCGATGTTTCAAGCAAGCCGGCGGGTCATCTGCGGGTGGCGACGGACCGCGATCCAGGCGCAGGCGCCGGCAAGCAGGGGCACCAGCAGGAGGAGGCCAAGCAGGGGCAGCCAGGGGATCACGATCACCGGCGCGGTGTGCCCCGTCACGATATCGGTCTGCCCGCCCGCCGTGATGGCCTTGACCGTAAGCGGCCACGTGCTGGCGATCCCCGGGACCAGGCCGACACCGACGCCGAGCAGACAGCCGCATGCTGCAACCACGAGTGCCTGGGCGCCGGCAACGCCACGGCGGGTATGGCGGGTCGCACCGACCGCGGCCAGGGTCGCCATATCGTTCTGGGACTCCGCGAGCGAGAGCGCCGTCGAGATGAGCGACGCGATCAGCACGAGCAGCCCGGCGACCGAGAAGAGGATGAGCAGGATAAGCAGGGACTCGTTCTGGTAGCCCCGTTCGACCGAGAAAACGTACTCGTCGCCAAGTCGGTCGGCCACAGCACGCTCCTCTTCCGGCGAGATCGTGCCGGTGGGCGAGCTGACGACTAGCGACGTGATCAGGACAGGCCAGCCGAGCCTGGTCGCCGTCTCCGGAAGGATCCAGGCAGTGAAAGATTCGCGGGTGTTCGCCCTCAACATCTGCGGGTTCACCACCACCGCCGGGAGGCTGGTCCGCTGGGTGATCTTGGCTGCCGTGGTCGAGCCGGACTGATGCGTGGCAGTGCCGGCGACGTAGCTGACCCGACCGTCCCTCACGAGCGTGGCATCGGTGATGAGGGCGCCGCCCCTCTGGAGCACCGCCCGCTGAGGCGTCGAGAGCGGGAGTACCGCCGCGAGGCTGGACAGGCTTCCGACCTGGAACCCGGAGTCTGTGCTGGTGAGCGATTCGCAGATTGCCACGCCACCAGCGCCAACAGCCGGATTGCGCCTCGCCAGGACCTGGGCCTCGGTGCAGTCTCGCGGCACGGGGCTGACCCAAGAGACCTTTCGCCGGACGGCGGGGAGGGCGTCGGCTTCGCCGACTTGGCCGACAGGTTCCACGACAAGCTGCGGCGCGAACCGGTCAGTCACCGAACGGACGGTGCGCTCGTTGGCGTCCCCGCCTCCCAGCATGATGATTCCGGCACCCATCGGGCCCTGGGGCTGGTAGGTGCTCTCCCTCATCCGGTCGTAGCTGGCCTCGGCGATGCTCAGGGTGGTGAGAACGGCGACCGCGGCCATGATGGCGGCCACCGCAGGTGTCGAGCGTCCCCGCTGCCGGGCTGTATCCCGCGCGGCCAGTCGCAGCGGTAGGGCGAGGTGGGTGCCCAGCCGCCCGACCAGAGCGAGCAGCGCCGGGATCACCATGAGGCAGCCGAGGACGAGGCCGACGGAGCCGCCGACGACGAGGTATTCGCGCAGGCCGATACCCCCTTCGCCGCCGGAGGCGACGCCCCAGAAGATCGCGATCCCGCTAATGACCATGACCACCACGCCGATAGCTGGCAGACCCCGACGGACTCTGCCGTCGCCGGAGCGACCGGCGAGGACGGACACGATGTCGAGTCGCGCAATGCCCTTGGCCGGAAGCAGCGCGGCGGCCATGGACGCGACGACGGCGCAGAGGAATACCCCGACCACTCGGGGCCAGGAGACCTCGAAGGGGCCGGTTGAGAAGTCGGCGTGGCCGGCCTTCCACCAGGTGAGCCCGCCCAGCGTCAGCAGCACGCCGGCGACCACAGCCACGGCCGCGGACACAACACCCAGCACGACGGCCTGCC
>JBBQJM010000449.1:0-3547 GCA_038325895.1 Mycobacteriales bacterium | reverse complement strand
CTGCGGCACGGTGGCGGTGACCGAGAACGTGGCCGGGTCGGCCGGGTGCTCGTTCACCGGGTACCAGGCCGACGCCGCGAATGGCTCTCCGATCGCCACGGCGCCGCCGGATGACGTGCGGTACCAGCCGCCGTCGTCCAGGCCCGAAGTACCGCCGGGGATCAGTTGCGGCTGACCCCCGTAGCTGATTTCCACCGTCATCGCGGCCTGCGTGGCCAGTGCGGCGGCTGGGGTGATGACCAACTCGGCGCGCTGTTGCTCGAAGTCGGCGTCGGCCCCGTCGACCTGGACGGACGTGACCTTCATCGACGGTTGCAGGTCAAGGTCGAATTGCGTCAGACCTTCCTCCGAGGTGACGCTGCCCTTGATCTGTGCGGTCGACCGGAGGTCGTTCGTGGCCGGATCGTAGGACAGTGTGATGTCGTAGGAATCGACCTGATAGCCACCGTTGCCGGCCGTCGGGTAGTAGGGGTCGCCGATGCCCGGATAGCCGACGGTGCCCGCGGCGCCGTCAGGCTCCTGGCTGGCAGCGGGTACCAGGCTCGGGCTCGTGGGCACGGTGATGCCGCCCGAGGTCCCAGATGTGGACGTGGGGGACTGTGCTGACGGGGAGGTCGACGGGGAGGTGGAGGGGGAGGTGGACGACGACGGAGCGGCGGCACCCGGCACCGGCGCGGCCTGACCGCTCACGGTCGACGAGCATCCGACGAGCCCCACCGTTGCGACGACGGCGACCGCCAGGAGGGCGGACGCGCGGGGTCGGCGGTGTCGAAGCATGAGCGCACCGTACAAGTTGGGTCCGACACCCGGGTGAGGGAAGCATGTGACACGGCCGAGACACCCCACCTCGGTCGGCCACCGCGTGTCCGTGCGGTGACGAGCGGGACTGATCGGTCCGGTGCGATCGGCCTGGCATGATCGGCTCGGTGCGGACTGTGCTGCGCTACCTGGGTGGCACCGTGCTGGTCAGCATGCTGATCGTGACCGGCGTGGTGATCGGCATCCTGCGCGCGGCGCAGGCCGACGACCGGTCGTCGGCCGACGCGATCGTGGTGCTCGGCGCGGCCCAGTACGACGGAGTCCCGTCTGCGGTTCTGCAGGCCAGGCTGGACCACGCCGCCGAGCTGTACCGCGCCGGCGTCGCGCCGCGGATCGTGACCATCGGGGGCGGCCGGAGCGGTGACGTCACCACCGAGGGGGACGCCGGCCGCGACTACCTGGCCGGCCTGGGCATCGATCCCGCCGCGCTCGAGTCTGTCGGGGTCGGCGACGACACCCTGGCCAGCCTGCGGGCCGCCCGCGACGACCTGGCAACCCGTCACTGGAAATCGGTGGTGCTGGTCACCGACCCCTGGCATGCGGTATGGGCGCAGCTGATCGCCGGCGACCTGGGCCTGTCCGCCCAGGTGTCCACGGTGCGGCAGGGTCCGTCGGTGCGGGACGGCGTCGAGACCCGTTACGTCACCAGGGAGACGCTGGGCATCCTGTTCTACCTGCTCACCGGCGGCTCCTCCGGCGCCGGATCGACCGTGGTGTGAGCGCGAGAACCGTGACCCGACAGACGATTCCGTATTCCGAGCGGGACACCGCCAGGTTGATCGACGAGCCACCGAAGTCCGCCGGACTGCCGGAGGCGGTCGGCACCGCCGGGCGGGGGCCGTTCGCCAGGGACCGCGCCAGGGTGCTGCACTCCGGGTCGTTCCGGCGGCTGGCCGGCAAGACACAGGTGGTGGCGCCCGACGAGGACGCCGTGCCGCGCACCCGGCTCACCCACTCGCTGGAGGTCGCCCAGATCGCCAGGGAGCTCGGCGAACAGCTCGGCTGCGACGCCGACCTGGTGGATCTTGCCGGGCTCGCGCACGACATCGGACACCCACCCTTCGGGCACAACGGTGAGGCCGCGCTGGACGCCGTTGCCGCCGACGCAGGGGGGTTCGAGGCGAACGCGCAGAACCTCCGGCTGCTCACCCGGCTGGAACCCAAGATCATCGCCGCGGACGGCCGGCAGGCCGGGCTCAACCTGACCAGGGCATCGTTGGACGCGGTGATCAAGTACCCATGGCCGCGTCCGGAAGGCGGCGGAAAGTTCGGCGTCTACCCGGACGACGTCACCGTGTTCGAGTGGATCCGGGCCGATTCCCCGGCGCCGGACCGGCGCTGCCTGGAGGCCCAGGTGATGGATTGGGCGGATGACGTCGCCTACTCGGTGCACGATGTCGAGGACGGGGTCAGCGCTGGGCGCATCGACCTCGCCCGGCTGGCCTACCCCGAGGAGCGCCGGCAGGTGGCGCAGGCCGCTTTGGTGTACTCCGCGGAATCCGCGGACGACCTGTTCACCGTGCTGACCGATCTGCTTGCGCTGCCGGTGGTCGGCGCCGCGGTGGGTCAGCCTCGCGGGCCGCGCGGCGACGCCGCGGTGAAGCGGATGACCAGCGAGCTGACCGGGCGGCTCGCCACCGGCCCGATCGCCGCCACCCGGGCCGCGGCCGGTGACGGACCGCTGCGGCGCTACGCGGCAGATCTGCGGGTGCCCCGGGTGCTGCGGGCCGAAGTGGCAGTGCTCAAGGCGGTCGCGGCCAGATATGTGATGGCCGATCCTGTCCGGCTGGACATCCAACTGCGCGAACAGCGGCTGCTCACCGCGCTGGTGCTCGCCACGCTCGAGATGGGCGCCTCCGCGCTCGACCCGATGTTCGTGCCCGCCTTCGAGCAGGCCGCCGCGGACGCCGAGCGGCTCCGGGTGGTGCTGGATCAGGTGTCGCTGCTGATGGATGCCCAGGCGGTCACCAGGCACCGCCGGCTCGTCCAGCCCAGCGAACCGTTCACCCGTGAGTGAAACCGGCCACATCGGCGGCCACGTGACGTCACTGTGGTGTCATGGCGAGCAAGAGCGTGATCGGTAAAGCGGCGGCGGGGCTGGCGGCGGTGGCCGGGTTGCTGGCGTTCTGGCGGTGGCGACGGCAGCCAGCCGGAGCGGGCCGGCGGCCCGATGACGGCGGCGGGTTGGCCGGGGTGCGCGAACCGCAACGCCCCGTGCCGCCGGTGCTGAGCGGTGCAGCGGCGGCCGATCCGCAGGAGTAGCCGGGCGCTACCTGATCGCTGCCTGGTCGCTACCTGAACTCCGACGGCTGTTCCCGGTGTGGACAACCGTCGGGCGTCCGCACCGGGCCGACATAGACTCGTGCCCGTGGCTGGGCGGATCTCCGATACCGATCGGGAGCGGGTCCGCGAAGCCAATCGGATCGAGCAGGTCGTCGGCGAGTACGTGGCGCTGCGGTCGGCCGGCGGCGGGAATCTCAAAGGACTGTGTCCCTTCCACGACGAGAAGACGCCATCCTTCCAGGTCAGCCCCGCGCGCGGCTACTACCACTGCTTCGGCTGCGAGCAGGGCGGTGACGTCTTCGCGTTCATCCAGGGTGTCGAGCACCTGAACTTCAACGAGGCGGTCCAGCGGCTGGCCGATCGCTCCGGCATCCGGCTGACCATGGTCGAGGGTGGCAGTTCCACCCGCACCGAGCGGAACACCAAGCCGCGGCTGATCGCCGCG
>JBBQJM010000448.1:0-3547 GCA_038325895.1 Mycobacteriales bacterium | reverse complement strand
CACGGGTCAGTCGTCCAAGACGGCCAGCGACCAGCACCAGCCGGCCAGCTCCCGGGCAACGGCGACGTTCGCGACGACCGGCCTCTTCTTCCGGGCCGTGAACACCTCCCAGCGGTGGTGCAGCCGGTGATTTCCCTCGTGACCGCGGGCCCGGGCCGCCGCCGGTGCCTGGTCCCAGCGGGCCCGCATGGTCACGCCGGGGCGGTAGGCCTTGCGGTGGTGCCAGGCCGCCTCGACCAGCAGCCGGCGGGCGTGGGTGTTCCCGGTCTTGGTGATCGAGCCCTGGGAGCGTTGCGCACCGGAGGAGGACTCGGTGGGCACCAGCCCCAGGTACGCGCCGATCGTCGAGCCGTTGAACCGCTGCCAGTCACCGATCTCCACCGCCCGACCGAACCCGGTCAGCGTGGACACCCCACGCAGGCAACACAACCGGTGCACCACCGCGGTGTACTCGCTGCTGGCCGCCATCTCGGTGATCGCCCGGTCCAGCCGGTCCCGGCGGGCCACGGTCAGCAGCACCGTCTCCAATGCCGTGTCGTACGCCAGCTGCAGCCCGGGCACGGTGAACCGTTGCCCGCGCAGCCACACCTCGTGCGGCCCGGTCCACGGGCGGCCGCCGTAGTACACGATCCCTTGCCGGAGAAGCAGTTTCGACAACCTGTGCCGGGCCCCATCAGGTCCCCGCGGACGTCCTCCCGGGCCCGCACCAGATCCCGCGCGGCCTCCTGCTCCACACCCGGTACCCGGACCTCGACGATCTGATCCATCCGCAACAGGCGAGCCAAGTGCAAGGCATCCCGAGCATCGGTCTTGACCCGATCACCCGGTGGCCGTTGCAGTTTCGACGGCGCCGCGACCACGCAGCGGATCCCCGCCGCGGTCAACTGCCGGGCCAGGCCGAACCCCGTCGGGCCCGCCTCGTAGGCCACCGCGACCGGCGCCGGCAACTCCGCCAACCACGACGACACACCATCGAACGTCGGTGACAACCGGCGCCGCGCCACCGTCCCGCTCACAGTGTCAAGACCACACCCCACGATGGACCGGGCATGCACATCCAGACCGACACTCGTACGCTCAGAAAACACCGGGGCCTCCCGCAAATGTAGGACCGACAGGGCCTTCTCCCTGACGGTGATCCACGTCAACTTGCGAGAGAGGCCCCGGACCCGTCAACCGACCGAAGGACTCCGCAACCACCCCCCGAAACGCCGTCAACTTGCGAGAGAGGCCCCGGACCCGTCAACCTCGGGGCGGGCTACTCATACCGTCTAACGCGGATTTCCGCACAAGGGGTTCGGGGCAAGGGGTTAGGCGTATTCGTAGCGGAGTTTGCGGTTGCCCCACCAGGGGACGGTGGTTTCGGTGGGGATGTCGGCTTGGCGCAGGACGGGTGAGTAGGCGCGGCGGTCGAGGCGGACGGTGATGGTGTCGTCGGTTTTGATGATGGTGCCGGGGGTGTCCAGGAAGCGGCGTTGCAGGGTGTCGGGGGTGGTGGTGGCGTAGCCGGGGAGGCGTTTGGCCAGCGCTGCGGTGAGGGCTTGGGCGAGGACGACCAGGGTGATGTCGAGGTCGACGTTGAGGTTGACGGCGGAGGACAGGGCGTCGGCGTGGAACGCTCTGATGATCTCTGCGAGGCGTTGTTCGATGGTCATCCGGCGGGCGTACCGTTCGATGAGTTTTTTCGTCGGGGTGGTGTGGTCGTTGGTGATGATGACGGTGGGGGCTTCGCGGCCCAGGCCGGTGACGATGAATTGCCGGACGGTGCCGGGGTAGTTGGTCAGGTGCACGCCGGTGGATTCGTGGACCTTCGGCCTGCTGTGGGCGCCGGGCCGGTCCAGGGCGATCGTGGTGAAGTCGGTGGGTTTGAGCGCGTTGATCTGTCTGATCAGGGCGGGGGACCGCATGCGCAGGGTGAGGAATGTGATGCCGCGGTCGTTCAGTTCGCCCAGGATGGGTTGGGTGGTGACCTTCTGGTCCATGATCAACATGTGGGGGTCGGCGCCGGTGGTGTGTTTCCAGTGGTCGGCGAAGGCGATGACTTCCCGGTTCTGACCTGCTTTGGATACGTCGGCGTTGGCGTAGACGAGGTTGTGGGTGCCGCTGTCCTGGGCGAAGAAGGTGAGCACGGACCGGGCTCGTTGGCTGCGGGTGGGGACGTAGTGTTTTTCCAGGGCAGGGTCGTTGCCCCAGTGCATGACGGCGTGGAAGTCCAGGTCGAAGATGGCCTGGTCGCCGGTGGCCAGGCCGGCGCCGATCATGGTGGTGTCCAGCGCGGACAGGAAACGCCGCTGGTTGTCGTGGGCCAGGCGGTAGGAGTAGTCGGTCAGCGCGGTCTTCTTCGGCAGTACCGCGAGGCCGGCGAACAATGCCGACGCGGGGTCGATGAGCAGCAGGTCGTCGACGTGGGAGACCCGGCGGGTGCCGGTCAGTTTCAACGCCAGCAGGGAGAGTATCCAACTGGTGGCGGGCACCACTCCGGTGCCGGGGTAGCCGGCGGCGGCGACCAGCGCGGGTAGGTCCAGCGCGATCAGGTCGGGCACGGTGAGCAGCAGCCCGGCCATTCTGGTGTCCACCCGGGTCGGCCAGGCGGCGAAGTCCAGCCGGCCGGTCCTGGGCAGGTTGGTGTCCCGGCCGTAGGTGCCGGGGTTGATGCTGGCCTCGACCTGGGCGTGCCGCAGCAGCCGGCCGAAGCCCTCCTCGGTGAGGATCTCCCCGACGCTGGTGCGGTTCAGTGGGGTGCCTTCGGTGGACAGTCGGGCGGAGATCTCGTAGGTGGACAGGCCTTCCCGGCGGAGTTCGACGACCCGTTTGCGGGCGCGGTCCTTCGCCGGGGTCACGCCAGGCGGGGGTCCGGGTTTACGGGGGGCGGCGAACATGTCCAGGCCGCCGGCGCGGTAGTCGCGGACCAGGTTGACCATCGCCCAGCGGGTGTACCCGAACTTCGCGGCGGCCTGGGCGTGGGTCAGGCCGTCGATGAAGAACGCGCGGAGTGCTTCGTAGCGGCGGTGGTTGACCTGGTCGGGGGCGGTGAAGTAGTCCGCACCCGGCGGTGGTCGTGGTGCGGGATTCGTCCCAGGGTCTTGTGGTGATCCGCCTGTCATTTGTCGAGTGTGACACGTGAGGAGCGTGTGGTGGGTGAGGTGCGGCGGTGTGTCCCGAGCTCGGTCGGTCACTGATTCCTGCAGGTCAGGGGGTTTCTGCGGTCGATCAGCGATCCCGCGGTCGACCAGAGTGGAACCATCAACGGAGTCGTTCAACAGCTATCTCACCGCAATACCGGAAACGGAGCTGACCGTGTGGGACCGTATCGTCGCAGGTCAGCCCGGTGACAGGCCCGGAACGGGTTGCCCCCAACCCGCTGTGCGGAAGTCCGCGCTAATGACCAGCACTACACAACCCTGGCTCAGACGATGCTGGCGCAGTACCACTGGCTGGTCGATGCGGGACTGTTGTTGGCCTTCAGTGTCGGTGGCCTTCTGTACTACCTGGTGTTCTACCGCAGCGAGCGTCAGAACCCGGGACTGTTCGGGGAAGCTGGACCCGC
>JBBQJM010000447.1:0-3567 GCA_038325895.1 Mycobacteriales bacterium | reverse complement strand
CGGCTCCCCGAATCCAAGTGGGTGTGGCGACTGGCGATGATCTCCATCGCCGGGCCGGTCGTCGCCAACAGCACCGGCTGGATCTTCACCGAGATGGGCCGCCAGCCGTGGACCGTGGTCGGACTCTTCAAGACCGCCGATTCGGTCTCGCCTTCGGTGTCCGGCGGGGCCGTGCTGACCTCGCTGATCATCTTCACCGTGCTGTACGGCGTACTGGCGGTGATCGAGGTCGGGCTGATGGTCAAGTACGTCAAGATCGGTCCGCCGACCGAGGAAGAGGCGCTGGCATCCATCCAGCGGAGACTCCCGCCGGACGGTGGCGCCGGGACCCGCCCGTCGAGCAAGACCGATGCGGACGAGAAACCGCTGACCTTCGCCTACTGACGTGCCCACCAGACCCACTCCCCACACCGAGTACTTGATCACCCAGCACCCACTGTCACCACCGTCGCCACCCAACTCGGTCACCACTCATTCACCACCCGCTGAACGCCAACGCCGGCGCCCAGCCGTTACGAGGAGGCATCCTCCGTGTCGCTGAACGTTCTCTGGTTCCTGCTCATCGCCGTGCTCTGGATCGGCTACTTCGTGCTGGAGGGATTCGACTTCGGCGTCGGGGCGCTGCTCCGGATCGTCGGCAAGGACGAGAAGGGCCGCCGGGTGCTGATCAACACCATCGGCCCGGTGTGGGATGCCAACGAGGTGTGGCTGCTGACCGCAGGCGGCGCCACCTTCGCGGCGTTCCCGGAGTGGTACGCGACGATGTTCTCCGGGTTCTACCTGGCGCTGCTGCTGATCCTGGTCTGCCTGATCGTCCGCGGGGTGGCGTTCGAGTACCGCGGCAAGGGGCATTCCGATGTGTGGCGGGCCCGCTGGGACTGGTCGATCCTGATCACCTCCTGGCTGCTGGCGCTGCTGTGGGGTGTTGCCTTCGGCAACATCGTGCGCGGTGTGCCGATCGACGCTCAGCACGAGTTCACCGGCAACTTCTTCACCCTGCTCAACCCGTTCGCGCTGATCATGGGCATCACCACGCTGCTGCTCTTCCTCACCCACGGCGGCGTGTACCTGGCCCTGAAGACGACCGAAGAGGTGCGCAGCCGGGCGCGCAAGTTCGCCACCACGGTCGGCCCGTTCGCGGTGCTGGCCATGGCCGTCGCGGTGATCTGGCAGCAGTTCATCCGCGGCACCACGCTGTCGATGATCGTCGGTGCGGTCGCCGTGGTCGCCCTGGTTGCGGCGTACGGGCTGACCAGGATCGGCCGGGACGGCTGGGCGTTCGTGCTCTCGGCCGTGTCCACGGCGGCGCTGGTGATCGGGTGGTTCTGCTCGCTGTACCCGGACGTGCTGCCCTCCACCACCGATCCCGCGTTCTCGCTGAACATCGAGAACGCCGCGTCGACGCCGTACACGCTGACCCTGATGAGCTGGGTGGCGCTGGCGTTCGTGCCGGTCATCCTGGCCTACCAGGCGTGGAGCTACTGGGTGTTCCGCAAGCGGATCTCGGTCAAGAACATCCCGCCGTCACCAACCGAATTGCCGGCGTACGCCGGCGGGTCCGATACCCCCACGGCTTCGTGACGCTGGTCCCTTCGACGCTGCCGGTGACCACACGACGATCATGATTGCGGCTGCACCGGCACTGTCGGACCGTTCTGTGACACTGGACCGGTGAGACCACTCGACCCCCGGCTGATGCAGTACGCCGCCGGCGTGCGCACGCTGCTGGTGGTGTCCGTAGGGCTAGCGGTGCTCAGCGCCGTCGCGGTGATCACCCAGGCGGTACTGCTGGCCGGCATCCTGGCCGACGTGATCATCGGCGGTGCCGGATTGCCGGACGTCGCCGATCGCCTGATCGCCCTGGCCGCGGTCATCGCGGTCCGAGCCGGCCTGGCCTGGACATCGGAGGAGATCGCCAAACGCAGCGCCGTCTCGGTCACCGCGGGCCTTCGACGCGATCTGCTGCGCAAGGCCGCGACTCTCGGTCCGCGCTGGCGGTCGGGGGAGAACTCCGGGGAGCTGTCGGTACTGGCCACCACCGGTGTCGACTCACTGCACGACTACGTCGCGCGCTACCTGCCGCAGCTGGTGCTGTCCGTGTTGATCCCGTTGATCATGCTGGGCTACCTGTTCACCGCCGACCTGACCAGCGCGATCATCGTGGCGCTGACCCTGCCGCTGATCCCGCTGTTCATGGCGCTGGTCGGCTGGTACACCGACCGGCAGACCAAGGCCAAGTGGGAGTCGCTGTCGCGGCTCGCCGGGCATTTCGCCGACGTCATCGCCGGCCTGCCGACGCTGAAGGTGTTCGGTCGGGCGAAGGCCCAGGCCGCCTCGGTGCGGCGGGTGACGGAGGACTACCGCAAGACGTCGATGGTGACGTTGCGCGTGGCGTTCCTGTCCTCGATGGTGCTGGAGTTGCTGGCGTCGCTGTCCGTCGCTCTGGTCGCGGTGGCGATCGGTCTACGGCTCGTCTACGGCGACTTGACGCTGCAGGTCGGGCTGGCCGCGCTGATCCTCGCACCGGAGGCCTACCTCCCGCTGCGCCAGTTGGGCACCCAGTTCCACGCGGCAGCGGACGGCGTCGCGGCGACCGCCAAGGTGCTCGCGGTACTCGAAACTCCCGTCGCGCCACCGGGAACGCGTACCGACCTGCCGGCGGTACCCGGTCTTCGGCTGGAGGGCGTGACCATTGGGACGCCGGGCGAGCGGGGCGCGGTGGGCCCACTGACACTGCGGGTGCCCGCCGGCCGGATCACCGTCATCGTCGGGCCGAGCGGGATCGGCAAGACCACCTTGTTGCATCTGCTCGCCGGAATGCTGGGCCCGGACACCGGGCGCGTCCTGGTCGAAGGCCCGGCCGGCGACCGCGGCGGCCGTGGACCGCTCGATGACGGCACCGTCGGTGCGCAGGTCGATCTGGCCGGCATCGATCTGGCCGACATCGATCCGGCAGCGTGGCGTTCCCGGTTGTCCTGGGCAGGGCAGGGCGCGGCCCTGCAGGCCGGCACCATCCGGGACAACCTGGCGCTCGGGAACGACGGGGTCGACGACGCGGCCCTGCGTGCCGCCCTCGCCTGGGCGGACGCCGACGGTTTCGTCGACTCCATGGACCAGGGGTGGAACAGCGCTCTCGGGGACGGTGGGTCGGGTATCAGTCAGGGGCAACGCCAGCGGCTCTCGCTCGCCCGAGCGCTCGCGCGGCCGTCATCGGTATTGCTGCTCGACGAGCCGACCGCCTCGCTGGACGCCGACACCGAGCGACGGGTGCTGGACGGCATCGCCCACGGTGCCGCCGGGCGCACCGTCGTCCTGGTCACTCATCGCAGCGCGCCGCTGGCCATCGCCGACCAGGTGATCGAGCTGGACTCCGACGCCCCGTCGACGCTGCCGCAGGGCGATCCTGATGCGCTGACGGCGGTGGGGCCATGGTGACCGATGCCACCGCCGGCACGGCCGCCACCAACAGCGCTGCCGTCATCGCTGCCAAGAGCGCTGCCGACAGTGCCTCCGACCGTGCCTCCGACAGTGCCTCCGACAGTGCCTCCGACAGTGCCTCCGACAGTG
>JBBQJM010000446.1:0-3590 GCA_038325895.1 Mycobacteriales bacterium | reverse complement strand
CAAAAGCCATTTCACACCACGCGATGTGCGCCTGACCTGAGTGGCGGTACGCGCACCCGGTAGCGGGTAACGGCTGGTCCGGCCGATTCCCGGGGGATCGCCATGGCCAACCGGCGCAGCTGTGCTGGGTGGCGGCGCTGGGGTCACCTTGAAACCATCGTTGTCTCGCGACCACATCCGCGGGGGTCTGGGCGGCTTCCCGTTCAACGATGTCGACTGTCCCACCTTCGAAGCGTTCTGTCACCCTTCGTACGATTCGCCTGAGGCGGCGAACACCAAGGTGTGGTCGTGACAGCCGGTCTCTGCCGGACACCGTTCGGTGCGAGCAGAACCGGCCATGGCTCTGCGGGACCCTACGCCGCGCGTCCGCCCGACCGCGACGACACCGCAACGGCAGCCAGGAGCACATGACGATTCGACGATTCTTGATATCAATTTGTCGACCAAATTCATCCATGAATCGTGGAGCAGGTCACGGTCATCCGCGGTGACTCCGGCAATTTCAGAAATGTTCTCGACGTCGTGTCCTCCTGCAAGCCGAGGACGATCTTTCACTTGGGGCCCCCTCTTCGTGTCATCCGATGCAGATCATGCGGGCTCGTCCCGGGCGAATGCCATCGGAGCGTTCCACATCTTGGAGGCAGCCAGACTGTTCGGGTTCGAGCGGGCCGCTTCAGCAGTACCCTTGCGGCCAATGGTCTCGACCTGGACGAGGTCACCGAGGTCGATGCCCACGCTCTCCGGCGGCGGCAGTTGTTCTACGGGGCCACCAAGCTCGTCGCGGTTGTCATAACACGGATCCCCGGGGTCAAGAATGATTCGAGCCCGATTTGGATATGCAGAACATCCTGAACGAGCCCCTTCCTCCATTGACGACAGCGCCGCCAGGAGGAATGGGGTTGGGAAGCCGAATACGGTCTGCAGCAGATCGTCGACGACTTCATTGCCGAGATGAGGAGCAACCCGCAAAGATATTCATATGATGGCGCAGCGGCAGGGTCGAGGAGCGCAGAGGCATTCAGTGGGCATTCAGTGTGGCCGCCCGGGTGATGCGGCCCCTGCGGGCAGCGCTTGTCCGCCGGGAAGCGTGACGCGGGGGTGCTCGCTGCGGGTATTCCACTCCACGGCGCGGCGCAGGTGATCGGGGGTCAGCCTGGCACGCTCGCCCAGGTGGGAGATCGGGAGATCGCGGGTCACTGGCGCGGTGCTGGCTCGACAGAGCTGTCCAAACCATAGTTGTTCGGCGACCCAGTCGCGGCGGGCCTGGTCGATCAGCAATTGCAGATGCCCGGCACCGCACGCGGTGACATACCGCCGGCCGTCACGGCCAAGACCCTTCGGGTCGATCACCGACGAATCGGGCAGCAGAGCACCGACGCTGCTGGCCGGCGCGGGGAGCTGCCCGCAGTGCCCGCAGACCCGGCCGGACCTCGGGCCTTGGGCGGTCGGGTCGCGGCGCCCGTCGGCGCGGTCCTGGTTCTCACCCATCGGTGCACTCCTCGTCGTCGAGGTCTGTGGACACGAGGTCGGCGTGCTGCCGGTGACGTGACGATCGGCGGGACGGTTCGGTCGACATCCCGTTCCGACACCAGTGACGATAGACGCTGATCGACCCGGCGGGCGACCAGGCGCAGGACGGCGCTGGTGAACGCTCGATCCGGGCAGGACGCGGCGCCGCCGGCCCAACATCTGCGTGAATCGCTGCTGGGGCTGCGCACCGGTCGTGTCGGCCGCCGCACGTTGCGTGGCCCGCCGCGTCGGCCGTGATCGCCCTCGGGAAGTCCTGGCGTCCCTCCATCGCCGGCCGGCCCAGCATCTCGTAGCTCCGGGCACGGTGTGGGCCGCTCACGCAGAGTCGCATCAATTGGACGAATGGTGACAAAACATCACGAACGTGGCACAGTCGGTCGTAGTCGCGCGATAGCCACTTCGAACGATCGGGCGAACGGCCCACACCAGCGTCCACGAAGGTGGTCCTCGGTGTCTGGGTCACTGGCGGAGGAGAGGAATCATCCACATGCTCCAGCGATCCGGTCCGGCCGCGATCGGTGAACCGACCCGGTCGGTTCCCCGCCAGACCCGGGCGGGCGGCGCACGGAGGTGACGGCAGCACCCGGCGGGGACCGCTACGCCGGCAAACATGATTCGGCGGCCACCCGGGACGTGTGGCAGGTGTTGGCCGGGGCCAGAACCGACCATGCTCCCCGGACATTGGCCGCGGCGCAGGACGCGGTATTCCGGCGGTACCTGCCGCTGGCCCGCACCCTTGCCCACCGTGGTCACCCTGACTGCCGGCAGGTGGATTGCACCGCCGCCGAACGGGCCGCGGAACTCGGACTGGCCCAGGCGGTGCTGGGTTGGCGGCGCGCAGACAGCGACGGGTTCGAGTTGTTCGCAAGCATTTCCATCGCGGCCCAGCTGGACAGGCTGGACGTGGCGAACAACGGCGACGGCCTCGCCGGCCACCGGCGGCCGGGCGGGCTGCGCGCCGGTGACGAACCGTCACCGGGCCGGGGCTGAGCACAGACGTTTCTCCGCCCGCTCCCCGGGCGGCGCTGATTCGCGGCGCCCGGGGAGGGTATCCGTTCAAGGGAAGGTAATCGATGAGCGATCCGCCAACACTGCCCGTGGCTGACCGGCATTCCGTGCGCCCGACGTCCACCGCCCCAAGCTCCGAAATGCCGGTGGGCGGGCGGGTTGTCGACATCGCGGGAGATGTCATGACCCGCGATCCGGATCGGGTCTCGTGTACCGACACCTTGCTGGAGGTCGCGCGCAGGATGCGGAACCTGCTGGTGGCGTTCCTGCCGGTCTGCGACGAGCACGGTGACCTGCGGGGAATCGTCGCTCTCCGAGATGTGCAACGGGTCATCGGGGCCGGCGACCCCACCAGTGCCACCGCGTCCTGCCTCGCGCAAGCGCCGGCGGCGACGATCGGCGTGGACGACCCGGTCGACCAGGCTCGGGGCTTGATGATCCGACAGCGGCTGTGGCTGCTGCCGGTGCTGGACGGTCGACGGCTGGTCGGCGTCATCCGCTACTCCGGCGCCACCGGCCCGTCGGCCGCCGCCGTCGGCTGAGGGGACCGGCACTGCGCGGCTCGGCCACCGCGCGGTGACCGCGCCCGTCCGCCGCCCGGCACGTAACTCTCTGCCACCAGCAGTTCCGGGTCGACGTTCCGCACCGGGAGCGGCACCGGCACACCAGGCGGCGCCGACCGGCCCGAGTCGTCGTGCTTCCGCAGCGGCTGCGCGCCGGGTGGGAGCACCCAGTTTGGTCAGGATGGCAGAGACATGGTGGTCGACGGTCTTCGCCGGGATGAACAACCTCGCCGCTATCTGTGCGTTGGTGTGGCCGTCACAGAGCAGGTCCAGAACCTCATGCTCGCGCCGGGTCAGTCCGGGTGGATGAGCGCGGTTCGCGGGCCGGATCGACCTGATCCCCCGTGAGCGCATCCGCTGTCGGGTGATTCTGGCCGCGGCCGCCGCACCGAGGTTCTGGAGACGGCGAACGCTTCACGTTTCAGGACTCTTGCGTTGCACCGAGGAGCGCGAGCGCCGCCGTACGGGCACCCGAGATCGGCCCAGACC
>JBBQJM010000445.1:0-3600 GCA_038325895.1 Mycobacteriales bacterium | reverse complement strand
CGATTCTGGCCGGCATCGCCGGCATCGCCGGTGGTCTTGGCCTGCGCAAGCAGCCCGATTCCGGCTGGGTCTGGTTCCTGGCCTGGGGCGTGCTGGCCCTGGTCTTCGGGATCGCGATGCTGTTCGACCCAACCGTCGGCCTCACGGTGATCTGGCTCATCGCGATCTGGGCGATCATCGCCGGCCTGGTGCTCGCCATCGCCAGCTTCTTCGTCCGGAGGGCGGGCCGGACGCTGGCTGCGGCCTGACCCCTCCGACCTGCGGGTGGACCGCCGACGGTGTGGTCAGGGCCGTCGGCTCGGGTCACCGTCGGGGGTCCCCCACACCGGCGATCGTCGACGACCTCGCGCCGCAGGACGGCGACATCATCATCGAGGGCAAGCGCGGCCTGGACACTTTCGCGTCCACCAACCTCGACTCATCCTGCGGTCCAAGGGCATCACCACTCTGGCGCTCGGCGGGTTCCTGACCAACTGCTATGTCGAGTCGACGATGCGCACCGGGTACGAGAGGGGCTACCAGGTGTCACGCTCACCGACTGCCTGGCCGACACCTTCGAGGCCGAGCACGAGAACGCGACCGCCAACGAAGCCCCGATGTTCTCCCGCCCGGTCACCAGCACCGAAGTCGCCGCTGTCCGGTTCGTCGCGGGCCGCGAACTGAGTCGAGCATCCCGGCCGACCTTGTAGGCCGCCCGGAATGCGGTTGTTTCTCGTGAGTGGCCGCGCACTGTGCAGGACCTGTGAATATCGGCCCGTTCCCGCTCGCGTCGCTTACGGTGCACAGCAGGAATGAGCCTTGAGGGAGGCCCTGGGTGGAGCAGCAGCCGTCGCCGAGGACGCCAACCTCGCCGATCGATCCACGCCATTGGCGGCGCGGGCTGGCCAAGGCGGTGCGACGGCCGGTGCGCGCCGTGCTGCGATACCGGCCGAGCCCGATTGTGGGCGCTCTGCTACTCGGCGCCGTCATGGGCGGCGGCCTGACGGCGATCACTGTCGGCCTCGTCACCGACCATGCCCCGACCGACCAGGCGGTCATCTCGCAGAGCCTGACCGGCTGGTCGCCGAGCGCGCCCGACAACCCCTGGGATCGGTTCGGCGACCACCACGGCATGCGCGGGATGAAGGGCCACGGCTGAGACACCGAAGAACCGGAACCCCCTGACCCCGTAAGCCCTCTTGACGACGCGGACCCCTGACCCGCAAGCCTCTTGACGGCGCGGACCCCCTTGACGGCGCGGATCAACTTGCACAGCGCGGGTCAAATAGCCGACTCGCGTCACTCCAGTCCCATAACCGCAACCTTCATCCGCGTCGGGGAAGTTGATCCGCGCCCAACCAGGGGCCGCGACCTGGGGCGGAGCGGCTGCCCGAGCTCAGTGACCCTCGGTCTCCGAATTCCTGGCCGCAGCCTCGCCGCGATCCAGCTGATCCAGCGCGGCCATGTCCTGGGCGGACAGCTCCATGTCGAAGACCCCGATGTTCTCGGCGAGGCGAAACCGGTTGGCCGACTTCGGGACCGCGGTGAGCCCGTGCTGGACGTGCCAGCGCAGGATCACCTGCCCCGGCGACCGCCCCAGCCGGTCGGCGATCGCGGTCACCGTCGGGTCGGTCAGCAGGTCACCGCGGCCCAGCGGGCTCCACGCCTGGGTGACGATTCCGTGATCGTCGTCGTAGGCGCGGACGGCGACCCGAGCCACCGCGGGATTGAGCTCGATCTGGTTGACGGCCGGAACGATGCCGGACTGGGCCGCCAGCACCTCCAGGTGCGCCGGGAGGAAGTTCGACACCCCTATCGCTCTGGCCTTTCCGGACGCCAGGATCTTCTCGAACGTCGTCCACGTGTCGACGTACCGGCAGCGCGACGGCAGCGGCCAATGGATCAACAGCAGGTCGACGTAGTCCAACCGCAGCCTGCCCAGCGATGCGTCCAGCCCCGGGATCGCCCGGTCCCCACCCTGGTACCCACCGTCCAGCTTCGTGGTCACGAAGAGCTCTTCGCGGGAGACCCCGCAGGCGCGAATACCGTTCCCGACACCTGATTCATTGCCGTACTTCGCTGCGGTATCGATCAGCCGATAACCGACAGCTGCCGCGGCGACGACGGTCTCGGCCACCTGACGGTCGTCCAAGGGGTAGGTGCCCAAGCCGATCAGCGGCATGGCCACGCCGTTGTTCAATTCGATGGTCGGTGCTGTCGTCATGGTCACGGAGTCTCCCCCATCGCCGGAAAGAAGATTTGCCGCGCATCGGATTGATCAGGCCCCGCGGATGGGAAAGCAGAGCACAGGCATTGCACAGGTGTGTCCGATCAGCGCTGATCGCCCACTGCGGACGTTTGCTGACGGTCACTGTCGAGCAGATCGGATGTCCCGTGAACAGACTCGCCCGCAAGGTGTCCCTCGCCGTCTCGGCACTGCTCGTGGTGGCGGGCGCGGTCGCCGTCGCTCCCGCGGTTGCCGCGCACGATCGTGACGACCGGGATAGCGGCGCTCAGCATGGGCGATCGCACTCCCCGCTGGTCATCGGCCATCGCGGCGCCGCAGGCTACCGGCCGGAGCACACTCTGGCGGGGTATGAACTGGCCGCCCGAATGGGCGCGGACTTCGTCGAACCCGACCTGGTCTCCACCAAGGATCATGTGCTGGTCGTCCGCCACGAGAACGACATCACCGACACCACCGATGTCGCCGCCCACCCCGAGTTCGCCGGGCGCAAGACCACCCAGGTGGTGGACGGGACGTCGCACGCCGGGTGATTCACCGAGGATTTCACCCTGGCCGAGATCAAGACGCTGCCGGCCAAGGAACGGCTGCCTGACATTCGTCAGCACAACACCCTGTACAACGGGCTTTTCGAGATTCCGACGTTCGACGATGTGCTAGCGCTGCGCGAGCGTCTCAGCCGCGACCTGCACCGGACCATCGGCATCTACCCGGAAACCAAGCACCCCACGTACTTCCAGAAGATCCGCCTGCCGCTCGAGGCGCCGCTGGTGAAGGCACTGCAGCGGGCGGGGCTGACGAAGTCCTCGTCACCGGTGTTCATCCAGTCGTTCGAGATCACCAACCTGATCGAGCTCCGCAGGGATTTCAGGGTCAAGAACAAGCTAATCTTCCTCACCAGCGCGACCGGTGCGCCGTACGACCTGTCCAGCACCGGCGACCCCCGCACCTACGCCGACCTGACGACGCCCGGCGGCCTGGCCGGGCTGGCGAAGACCGTCAACGGCATCGGACCGGACAAGATCCAGGTCATCCCGCGTGACGCCGCGGGCAACCTCGGCACGCCCACGACCCTGGTCAAGGATGCGCACCGGGCCGGACTCCTGGTGCATCCGTACACGTTCCGCGCGGAGAACGACTTCCTGCCCACCGACTTCAAGGTCGGGACCGCGCCGTCGGATTACGGCCGGATCCTGGACGAGATCACCGCATACCTGACGACCGGCATCGATGGCTTCTTCACCGATCAGGCAGATATCGGGGTACTCGCCCGGGATCAAGTCCTCGCCGCACACTGACCCTTCCGGCGAGGTAACACTCCCGGATTCCCTCGGGCAGGACGATCGTCGCGGGGCGGAGGGACCCGCACCAGCCTT
>JBBQJM010000444.1:0-3603 GCA_038325895.1 Mycobacteriales bacterium | reverse complement strand
CCGGATTGGACTGCTCAGGGCGCCACCTGGCGGAGGTCGAGGCGATGCTGCCGCGGCTGACCGGCGAGCCGGTGGTCAGCCATGTGTCGGCGGCCGTCGTGCACGGCCTGCCGTTCTGGCACAGCGAGATGCCTGCGGTGCACATCACCAGGGATCGTTCGGCCAAGGCACGGCGCGGCCCTCGACTGCAGGCCCACCGTGCGGTGATGTACCAGGACGAGGTCTGCGTGGTCGGCGGGCTGCGGGTGACGTCCATCGCGCGGACAGTGGTCGACTGCGCGCGACTGCTTCCGTTCGACAACGCGGTGGTGCTGGCAGATGCCGCGCTGGCACGTGCTCTCGTCGGTCGAGCCGAACTCGAGCGCCAGCTGCGTCGGCACGCTCGGGTCCCCGGGGCCAGGTCCGCCGACGCCGTGGTCGCCTTCGCCGACGGGCGGAGCTCCGGCGTCGGCACCTCTCGCAGCCGAGTGCTGTTCCGGGCTGCTGGGCTTCCGGCTCCCGAGCTCCGATTCGTCGTACCGGACCTGGCTGGCGTCGCGGGTGCAGGCTCTGCCGCGGCCCAGTCCGATTTCGGCTACCCGCGGGAACGCGTGCTCGGCGAGTTCGACGGGTGGGAGGAGTTCGGCCGGTTGCTCGGGCCGGCGCCGCTCGGTTGGCGTCACGAGTTGGTGATCGCTGCCGAACGCGCCCGGCACGAGCTGCTGGTCGCGTCCGGATGGCGCATCGTCCGTTGGACCTGGGCGGACCTCGCCCGGCCGGCAGAGCTGATCGCGCGAATGCGGGCGGCGCTGGTCCGGTCGGGCGGCCTCGCCGGGGCGGTCGGGGAGTCCTGAAGTGCCGATGCCGCCGAAAACCCAGATCTGTTCAGCCGGCAGTGATCTCGACCTCGCCGGTCGGCACCGTCGGGCCGGCCTCCCAGGCGTCACCTGTCCAAAGCCGGTCCTGGACTCCGACCCCGGTGACTGTCATTGCGGTCCCGTGCGCGACGGCCCATGCGGCCAGCGTCCTGGCCGCCGCGTCGTCGTCCACTCCGGGCACGGACACCCGGACGGTGGCAGTCCCACCGCCGTCGGACACCTCGACCACGCTGACGCCGCCCAACTCGGCTTGGGCGGAGGACAGTACGGTGGCCAGCGATGTCGAGGCCTGTTCCGCACCCGGGACCGCCGCCCGCTCGGGTGCCTTCGCGGTGGGTGCCTCCGCGCCCTCACGGCAACCGAGCTCCACCGTCACCGACCCGCCCAACCCTCGGGCCAGGCTGGTGGCCTGCGTTTCCCACTTCGCGTAGGCGTCCGGGTACCCCGAGTACTGCACGGCCTGGGCCGCCTGGGTCAGCGACATGTCCTGCCAGCCAGGCACCTCCAGCAGCGCGTCGTAAAACTTGCCGGAGGCGTAGACCGGGTCGAGGATCTGCTCGACCGTGCCCCACCCCTGGGACGGGCGCTGTTGGAACAGTCCCACCGAATCCCGATCGCCGTCCGGCCGGTTGCGCAGGCTCGATTCCTGCCAGGCTGCCGCCAGCGCGATCACCCTGGCCCGATCGGGAATACCCCTGGACAACCCCACCGCGTTGATGGTCGACGCGTGTTGCAGCTGGATCGCCGTCAGTTCGACATCGGGTGCGGCGGCGGGATTCGCGGGGTCGCCGGGCACCGTGCAGTCGGGTCCCGTGGTCCAGCCCGGTCGCAGCAGCAACCAGCCACCCAGCACCGCTGCCGCCAGCAACAGCACCAACCCGCTCACGGCCAGGGTGATCGTCACGGGCCTGTGCACGTCAACGACGGTACTGTGCCGAGGGTGTCAATCCCTGCGCCGACCAGCGCGACCCTGCTCGATCTGCACGCCGACCCCGCCGAGCTGACCGCAGCGCTGGTGGACATCGCCTCGGTGTCCGGTACGGAAGGTCCCATTGCGGACGCCATCGAGGCCGCGCTGCGGGCGGAGAACCGCTTTGAGGTCCTGCGCCGGGGGAACGTCGTGCTGGCTCGCACGGATCTCGGCCGCCCCACCCGAGTGCTGCTGGCCGGCCATATCGACACCGTGCCGATCGCGGACAACGTGCCGTCCCGGCGTGACGGCGACACCCTGCACGGCTGCGGGACCACCGACATGAAGTCCGGCGACGCAATGCTGCTGCACCTGGCGGCGACCGTGGCCGAGCCCGCCCGCGACCTCACGATGATCTTCTACGACTGCGAGGAGATCGAGTACGAACGGAACGGCCTGACCGCGGTGCAGGCCGAACTGCCGGAGTGGCTCGGCGCGGACCTCGCCATCCTCGCCGAACCCACCAACGGGCAGGTCGAGGCGGGGTGCCAGGGCACGGCGGCGATCGCCGTCACGGTCCGCGGACGGCGTTCCCACTCCGCGCGATCATGGTTGGGGGACAACGCCATCCATCGGTCCGCGGCGGTGCTGGAACGGCTCGCCGGGTTCGACGCGCGGACGGTCGACATCGACGGATGCGTGTACCGGGAGGGGCTGAACGCCGTCGGCATCTCTGGTGGCGTGGCCGGCAACGTCATCCCGGACGAGTGCACCATCAAGATCAACTTCCGGTTCGCGCCCGATCGCAGCGCCGAGCGGGCGGTGGCCGTGCTGCAGGAACTGTTCGCCGATTTTGACGTCCAGGTGCTGGACGCCGTCGGGGGCGCCCTGCCCGGGCTGCGCGCGCCCGCGGCGGCCGAGTTCGTCGAGGCCGCCGGCGGTCACGCGGTGGCGAAGTTCGGCTGGACCGATGTGGCGCGTTTCGCGGCGCTGGGCATCCCGGCCGTCAACTTCGGCCCCGGCGACCCGTCGCTGGCACACACCCGCGAGGAGCACGTCTCGATGTCGCAGATTCGCGAGATGACGCACGTGTTGCGCGCATTCCTGAGCTGAATTGCGCGCAATCAGGGGATGCCACTGGTGAACCGCAGGTGGCGTTCGGGCGGACATTGCGGTGCGGCATTCAGGAAGGTGCCGCCCGGCTGTGCGGCGTCACTACTGTGGCCCACGTGACCGAATTCGAAGATCCACCGGCCCCGCTGGCAGACGGCCAGGTGCGGGAGAGTTTCCGCGGTCCGGTTCGGCTGCGCGGGGATCAACGCGACCAGGGCAGCAGCACCACCGACCAACGATTGCTGGACTCGCGGGGGCCCAGCGACTGGGTGCACACCGACCCTTGGCGGGTACTGCGCATCCAGGCCGAGTTCGTCGAAGGCTTCGGTGCGTTGGCCGGTTTGCCGCGCGCGGTGACGGTGTTCGGCAGTGCGCGGGCCAAACGTGGCTCCAGGGAGTATCAGCAGGCCGAGGAGATCGGCGCGGCCCTCGCTGACGAGGGATTCGCGGTGATCACCGGCGGCGGCCCGGGAATCATGGAAGCGGCGAACAAGGGTGCGAAGCAGGCGGGCGGGATGTCCGTGGGACTCGGCATCGAGCTGCCGTTCGAGCAGGGCCTGAACCGGTATGTGGACCTGGGCATCAACTTCCGCTACTTCTTCGCCCGCAAGACGATGTTCGTCAAGTACTCCCAGGCCTACGTCTGTCTGCCCGGCGGGTTCGGCACGCTCGACGAGCTGTTCGAGGCACTCACCCTGGTGCAGACCAAGAAGGTCACCAAGT
>JBBQJM010000443.1:0-3623 GCA_038325895.1 Mycobacteriales bacterium | reverse complement strand
CGGTTTCGCGGATGAACTCGTAGGCCCTGTCGACGTACTGCAGGGTCTGCTGCAGATCGATGATGTAGATGCCGTTGCGCTCGGTGAAGATGAACCGCTTCATCTTCGGGTTCCAGCGCCTGGTTTGGTGTCCGAAATGGACACCTGCGTCCAGCATCTGACGCATGGTGACGACAGCCATGTGAGGGCGCGTCCTTCCTCGGTGCGGGCGCAGCCTGCCGCCTGGGGTCGTGCGGGCGCAGTTTCGGTTTGTCGCCGGCGGTCGGGTGACCGTCGGCCCTGACGCCCTCGGTGTGCACCGCCTCGTCGCTGGCCGACTGTGGCCGACTCGCTGGAAGACCTTGGTGCATCCCGGCCCGTGTGCTACCCGCAGCCGGTGCTCCCTCGTCGGGTCCGATCGGCGGCGCGGCCACTGCGGCAGTAGGGCGTGCGAAGTCAACCCGTGCATCACGGGCTGCCTGACCAGGCTATCCGATGGGCGACGTCCGGTGGGAATCGGAGAGGGCAGCGCTGCGGTGGGCGGAGCGGCGGGCCTGGCCACACTGCCCGCCGGGCGGCGGCCCTACCACTCATCCCGCGGAGTTGTGCACACCCACCCGAGCCGTCCACAGAGCCGTGGCAGTGCTCGCGCCGCCTGCCGACGAGGGCGAGCCTCGAGCAATGGCGCGATCACGATCTCGTGCACGATCCGTTGGTGTCCGTGGGCCGGACCTGGGCCGGCCGACGCCCGGGCGAGCGCGGCTGGTCACCGTGCTCGTCACCGTGGTCCTGGTTCTGACCTGCCCGAACCCGCCGGCTGCCGCGGGTCCCGCGCGCGCCGCCACCGTGGTGGGTGCGGCACCGGCATCGGCGCCCACCGGTTTCGTGCTGCCGGTCCCACCGCCGCCGATCGTGGTGACCGCCTTCGCGCCGCCGGCGAACCGCTACGGGGCCGGTCACCGCGGGGTTGATCTGGCCCTGCCTGCGGGTACCGAGATCCGGTCGGCGGGAACGGGAACCGTCGTTTACGCGGCCGATCTCGCGGGACGAGGAGTCGTATCCATCGAACACACAGGAGGGCTGCGTACCACCTACGAACCGATCACCGCGTCGGTCACCGCTGGAGCCGCGGTGCGCGCGGGTCAGGTGATCGGCGTGCTCCAGGCCGGCCACCCTGGCTGCTCCCCCGCCGACTGCCTCCACTGGGGCGCCCGGCTGCCGGATCGGGTCTACCTGGATCCGATGAGCCTGTTGACGGGATGGGAGGTTCGGCTCCTGCCGTGGGCCGATCCATGAGTGCGCGACCGGCACCCGCTCACGTCACGCCCGCGGATGCGCCTGCCGGTAGACCGCGGTGAGTCGCTCCGCGGACACGTGCGTGTAGATCTGCGTGGTCGCCAGGCTCGCGTGGCCGAGCATCTCCTGCACCGTCCGCAGGTCGGCGCCACCGGCCAACAAGTGGGTGGCCGCGGTGTGTCGCAGGCCGTGCGGCGCCAGTTCAGGCGCACCGTCCACGGCTGCCGTGCGCTGATGCACCAGGGTGCGCACGGCCCTAGGGTCGATGCGGCGCCCGCGGCTGCCCAGGAACAGCGCATGCCCGGATTCCGGGATCGTCAACAACGCCCGACCGTGGTCCAGCCAGGCTCCGATCGCCGCGTCCGCCGGCACGCCGAAGGGGACTGTGCGCTCCTTCGAACCCTTACCCAGCACCCGAAGGACCCGACGGTGCCTGTCGATGTCGGCGACGTCCAGACCGGTCAGTTCGGAAACCCGTATCCCTGTCGCGTACAGCACCTCGAGGACCGCCTGGTCGCGCAGCGCGATGGCGTGCTCGTACCTGGAGTTCGTCCCTCCGGGAATGACGGCGCCTGACGACCGTCTAGCGCCGACCCTCTCTCCCCCGCCCTGCTTCTCGCTGACTGCGTCGCTCGCCTTTCCGACGTCGCGTGCCTCGCCCCCGTCGCCGTCGTCCCCCACCCGCGCATTGCGCGCAGGGGCAGGCAGCAACATCTCCGCGGCCTGATCGACCCGCAACACCGCCGGCAAGGTGCGGCCACCTTTCGGCGAGGCCAACCTGGCTCCGACGTCGCTGTCCAGCCGTCCGGTGCGGTGCGCCCAAGCGGTGAACGATCGGGCAGCGGCGGCTCGGCGGGCGAGGGACGTCCGGGCGGCCCCGGTGGTGCGTAGCCGGGCGAGCCAGCTCCGCAGCGCTGTCAACGTCAGGTCACCGGGGGTGGTCGCCTGGCCGGCGCCGGTGAATCGGACGAGGTGATCCAGCAAGCCTGCGACGTCGGCGGTGTAGGCGGTGACCGTGGCGGCAGACAGCCCTCGTTCAGCGGCCAGATACCGCACGTAGGCGTCGAGCAGGGTGGCGAGCTCATCGGGCAGCGCGTCCCGTCGCAGGGCCGTCGCGGCGGTCCGCGCCCCGGCCGGACCCGATGCACTCATGACCTGACCGTGCGCCCCGGTGATCGCCGGGTCAAGCGAGCCACGCCGTTGTCTGTGCGTCGATGGCTGCGCGTGGGCAAGCGAGCGGTCCGGGCGCCCGAGGTCTGGGTCGCCGAAGTATCCGCGCCCAACCCCGAAAGCGCTCAACGCCGGCAGCACACAACGCGGGCAGCGCTCAACGCTGGCAGCGCACGGCCCGGCAGCGCTCAACGCTGGCAGCGCACGGCCCGGCAGCGCACGGCCCGGCAGCGCACGGCCCGGCAGCGCACGGCCCGGCAGCGCACGGCACCCGGGTCCGCTGCCGGACGTTTCCGCGATAGAGACAAATCGGACGTCTAGCCACTGCCATTGCCCGCTTTGTCCCAATAGTCGATATCGCGGAAACGTCCTTACACCGTCGCCTGAGCAGCGGTCGCGATGAATGGGCACCAAACCGCGTACAGGTCGACCCTCGACTCACCTCACTGGACGGCGCGAAACGCCCGTCCCCGAACTGACCCGAGGCACCGACCCGGCTACCGTCCGATCCATGGTCACACGCGCGCCCTACGGTTCCTGGCCGTCCCCGATTTCACCCGACATGCTGGTGGCCGGGGCAAGCCTGCCCAGTGCTGCGGCGGCCGCGGGTGCCGTCACCTGGTGGTCGGAGAGCCGCCCTGCAGAAGGCGGGCGTACCCAGCTCGTCCGTCGCGACCCCGACGGCACGACTCATGGCCTGCTGCCCGCCGACCACAACGCCCGCACTCGCGTGCATGAGTACGGCGGGGGCGCCTGGTGGGTGCACGGCCGAACGACCTACTTCACCAACTGGCCCGATCAGCGGCTCTACCGACTGACCGACGGCTCCACCGTTCCTATCGCGGTCACGCCCGAGCCCCCGGTCCCGCACGGCTGGCGGTACGCCGACGGGACCGTCACGCCGGACGGCCGGCACGTCATCTGCGTGCGGGAAACACACGACGGCGATGTGCGGAACGACATCGTGGCGATACCTGCTAACGGGGGCGCCGCGACTGTTCTGGCCACCGGTCGGGATTTCGTCGCCGCGCCGCGAGTGAGCCCTGACGGCCGTCGACTCGCCTGGCTGACCTGGGATCACCCGAACATGCCGTGGGACGCCACCGAACTGTGGATCGCGGACCTGACTTCGGACACCACCGCCGAGAGCGGCACGGAGAGCGCCGCCGTGGTACTGA
>JBBQJM010000442.1:0-3627 GCA_038325895.1 Mycobacteriales bacterium | reverse complement strand
CCTGAACGTACTTGCACATCGCGTGTCGAACCAGCGCGCCCTGTCGCCAGCACCTCGTGGCTGGCCGCTGCGCGCCGGCGCGCGTTGCGATGGCTGGCTGTCGATCTGCGTGCCTCCCGTTCGTGTAGGTGGTAGCAGGTCGCTGACCGCTCGCCAGATGGCGCTACCCGCGAACAGAGGAGAATCCCATGAGCACGGTCACAGCGGTGTGCAACCTGACCCTTGACGGAGTCATGCAGGCACCGGGACGCCCCGACGAGGACCGCCGCGGGGGCTTCGCCGACGGCGGGTGGGCTGTGCCCTACAGCTCGGATGCCATGGGCCGGGTGCTCGAGGACATGAGCGGGCGGCCGGGGCGAACCGCGGCGATGCTGTTCGGTCGCCGGACCTACGAGGACTTTGCGGGCTTCTGGCCGAACCAGCCGGACAACCCGTTCACCGAGGCACTGAACCGGATGCGGAAATACGTGGCCTCCGCGACACTGGCCGACCCGCTGCCGTGGATGAACTCCACGGTGTTGTCCGGTGACGCCGCGAAAGCCGTTGCGGCGCTGAAGGACGAGCAACCCGAGCAGGACTTGGTGATCCTGGGTAGCGGGAAGTTGATCCGGTCGCTGTTGCCGCACGGGGTGATCGACGAGTTCACCTTGCTGATCCACCCGCTCGTGCTGGGCGCCGGCCAGCGACTGTTCGCCGAGGGTTCCGGGGCCGTGCTCGAACTGGTCGATTCGGTCGGCACCAGCACCGGCGTCGTTCTCGCCCGGTACCGCCGCGCGCGGTAGCCCGCGGAACGCTGTCCAATCCGGCCGGGCAAAGTCGAAGGTCGCGTTCGCGATGGCAGCCCGATGTGACCGGGTTCATACCTACCAGGGGTATCGGTGTCCGTGAAAGATACCCTGCGGGGGTCGGGTGTGTAGAGAAACAGTAAGGCGGCGCGCAGAGAGGCCGTGGATGGACGAGGAGCATGCCCACTACGGGTACATCCAGAGCAAGGACGACTACCTCAAACGATTGCGTCGGATCGAGGGCCAGGCCCGCGGACTGCAGCGGATGGTCGAGGACGAAAAGTATTGCATCGACATCCTGACCCAGGTCTCCGCGATGACGAAGGCGCTTCAATCGGTGGCGTTAGGTCTGCTGGACGACCACCTGAGTCACTGTGTGGTGGAAGCAGCCGCCAAGGGCGGACCGGAAGCCGACGCGAAGGTCAAGGAAGCATCGGAAGCGATCGCCCGGCTGGTCCGTTCGTAGCCGGCGAAACCTGTTCTTTTACAAGGACCTACTTTCGCGGACCGGTCGATTCGGGCGGCGAACTGCCTAGCAAGAACTCTGCACGAAGGTCGTGACCCTATGAGCACCAGTACTTTCACCGTCACCGGAATGACCTGCGGCCACTGCGTCCGGTCCGTCACCGAAGAGGTGTCGGAAATCCCCGGCGTGCTGGACGTGCAGGTCGAACTTGATACCGGCCGATTGACCGTGACCAGTTCGGCGCCGCTGGCTGAAGGCGCGGTACGCGGCGCGGTCGAGGAGGCCGGCTACCAGCTGGTGGCCGCCTGATCGGCTGCCTGACCAGCTGCTTGATCAGTTTCCCGGGAACGGCCGGAGGAACAAGAGGAAGTGCAGATGAAGACCGCCGTACGATCGCTGGGTACGCCCTGGGTTTGCTGGCGGTGTTCGGCGCCGCGTTCGGGGCGGGCGCCGTGCTGGCTCCGGGCAGCCTCGCGGAGAAACCAGGCGCGGTCTCCGAAGACCACGGCGCCATGACGGCCGGCGGCGGCGAATCCACCGAACCAGGCCCTGGCGGGCTGACGATCTCGCGGGACGGCTACACCCTCGTGCTCGCTGACAAGATGCTGCCCACCGGTGCGCAAGTGCCGCTGCGGTTCACCGTCACCGGTCCCGATGGCATGCCGGTGACGGAGTACCGGACCGAACACGACAAGGAACTGCACCTGATCGCCGTTCGGCGCGATCTCACCGACTTCCAGCACGTGCACCCGGTCCGCCGCGACTCGGGCGGCACCTGGAGTGTGCTGCTCGACCTGTCGTCGGCGGGGGAGTACCGGATCTTCGCGGACTTCACTCCGATCGGGCACGACGGCGGGCTCGTGCTGGGCGCCGACCTGTCGGTGCCGGGCGACTACGCGCCGGAATCGCTGCCGATGGTGGCCCCGACCGCCGCGCTCCCCGACGGCTACGTCGTGGCGTTGCTCTGGCTGGGTGCCGGCGTCGGAGCGGCCGCCGCCTTCACCGCAGCTGTCGCCGTGTTGATCATCGCCTGCCCGTGCGCGCTCGGCCTCGCCACGCCGACCGCGCTGATGGTCGGGACCGGACGGGGCGCCCAGCTCGGCATTTGATCAAGGGCCCCGAGGTCCTCGAGTCGACGCGTCGGGTCGACACCATCGTGCTGGACAAGACCGGCACCGTGACCACTGGCCGAATGTCCTTGATCGACGTGGTGGCCGCGGCCGGTGAGGACGCCGACGAGGTGCTGCGCCTGGCGGGAGCCGTGGAGAACGCGTCGCTGGCCCTGTCGGGCGAGCTCGAGAGGCCATGGGCCGCAGCGCAAGCACGGGGCCGCACCGTCGTCGTCGCCTGGGACGGCAGGCCACGTGGCATCCTGGCCGTCGCGGATGCGGTGAAACCCACGTCGGCACAGGCGATCCGCGAACTACGCGGGCTGGGGCTCAGCCCGATCGTGCTGACCGGCGACAACGCGACGGTGGCCCGCTCGGTCGCCGAAGAGGTGGGCATCGATGCGGGTCCGGACACAGTGATTTCCGGCGTGATGCCCGCGAACAAGGTGGAAGTGATCAAGCGTCTGCAGGCCCAGGGCCGAGTGGTGGCGATGGTCGGTGATGGCATCAACGACGCGCCCGCGCTGGCTCAGTCCGATCTCGGTCTTGCGATGGGAACCGGGACGGACGTGGCCATCGAGGCCTCGGATCTGACCCTGGTGCGCGGTGATCTGCGGGTGGCGGCCGACGCGATTCGGCTCGCCCGGCGCACGCTGGTCATCATCAAGGGCAACCTGTTCTGGGCCTTCGCCTACAACGTCGCCGCATTACCGCTGGCTGCGGCGGGTTTGCTCAACCCGATGCTGGCGGGTGCCGCGATGGCGTTCTCGTCGGTGTTCGTGGTGTCGAACAGCTTGCGGCTGCGCCGGTTTGCTCCGCTGAGCGTCGATTCCGTATCCGACTGATCCGACCCTCGATGCGAGGCCGGCTGGGTGGATCAGGGTGGGACGATCAGGCTGGGACGACAAGCGGCCGGCGGCGTGCTGCCCAGCGCGGAGCGGCACGCCGCCGGTCACGTGATCAGTTGTTGAATTCCTTGCCCTTCTCGGCAACCGTGTCGACGACCGAGTCCACCTGGTCGGGCGTCTTGTCCTTGATGGCGCCGGCGACCTGGTCGATCCGCTCGTCGGTGAGCAGACCCTTCGCCTTGTCGATGAGGCTCGACGCGTCTTCGGACGCGCCGGCCGCGGCCTCGGTGTTGCCGGCCTGCGCGTCTGCGGTAGCTTCCTGTGTCTTGGCCTCGGCGCCCCCGAGCAGATCCTTGGCCTTGTTGACGAGATCGTCCAAACCCATGGTGATTCCTTCCTGGCTGTTTCCAGCGCTGGAT
>JBBQJM010000441.1:0-3628 GCA_038325895.1 Mycobacteriales bacterium | reverse complement strand
AGTGATCGACGATCGCGGCCGGCGCCCCGCGAAATCCCGGGTGTCCGCTGATCGCAAAGGGCTTCAGCACGGGTAGCGGGGCCAGTAAACCAGTGAAGATTCGCACGGGTGCGTTCGAGTATTTTGGTGCGCCGTCGCTGCCCGTTCGATTCGTTGATCCATCCATCTGATCCATCCATCCTGGAGCACGTCGTCCACCTGTTCGTCGTGCGACAATCGCCGGGGCGCGGGCGGCACGGACGACGAAGTGCACCCATGGTGCCCGACGAGATGAGGGGCCTCAAGCATGTGCCGACTGTTCGGGTTGCACACCGGGTCCACCCCGGTCAAGGCCACCTTCTGGTTGCTGGACGCTCCCGACAGCCTGCGCGAGCAGAGCCACCGCGAGCCCGACGGCGCCGGTATCGGCATTTTCGACTCCGACGGCCTGCCGGTGATCGACAAGCAGCCGATCGCCGCCTGGCAGGATTCCGAGTTTGCCCACGAGGCAAGGGTGGCGCGCAGCCGGACCTTCGTCGCCCACGTCCGGTACGCCAGCACCGGAGCACACACCACGCAGAACACCCACCCGTTTGGCCAGGACGCGCGGCTGTTCGCGCACAACGGCGCGTTCGGCGAGCTGGGACTGCTCGACGACCGGTTGGCCGATTTGGGGGTGAGCGGCCTGGTCGGCGGCCAGACGGACAGCGAGCGGATGTTCGCGCTGATCACCGCGGAGGCTCGGCTCCGCGACGGTGATGTGAGCGCGGCCATCACCGCGGCGGTGGGCTGGATCGCCGACCAGCTAACGGTTTTCGCCCTGAACCTGATAGTCGCCACCCCGGATGACCTGTGGGCCTTGCGATTCCCGGCAACCCATCGGCTGTACGTGCTGGAACGGCCCGCCTCGGACGATCACCTCGAGGTGCGCAGCCCGCGGATCCATACCAAGTCCGAAGAATTGGCCGGGTCCGCGTCGGTTGTCGTGGCCAGCGAGCCGATGGACGGCGAGAGTGGTTGGCGGCTCTTGGATCCGGGCGAGTTGATTCACGTCGGGACCGACCTGGCGGTGACCAGCAGCCGTCAACTGCCCGACGTTCCGCGCCACCCGCTGACGCTGGCCGACCTGTCGCCGGCCGCGGCGGCGTCCCAGGGAGCGGCCGCTCAGCAGACCTGAGCTGGGCTCACTGCTGTCTCGGTCACGGGCGGACTCATGGTGCTGACTCACTGGGTTGACTCATTGGGGCTGACTCACTGGGTTGAGTCACTGCGCGGGCGAGACCGACGACATGTTGAAGCCCTCCACCACCATCGGCGGCATCGCGGACCTGGTGAACCAGTCGCTCCACTCCCGGGACAGCGCCGGCACCGTGGCACCGACGGTGACTGCGTGCCGCAGCACGTCCAGCGGAGACATGTTGAAGCGGAAGTTGTTCACCGCCGACGTGATCTCCCCGTTCTCGATCAGGAACACCCCGTCCCGGGTCAGGCCGGTGAGCAGCATCGTCATCGGATCGACCTCGCGCAGGTACCACTGCGAGGTCAGCAGCAGGCCGCGGCGCACGCCGGCCACCAGATCGTCGGTGGACAGGTCCGGATCGCCGCCGGTGAGCACCAGGTTGTCGGCGGCCGGGGTGAACGGCTCGGCGTATTCCGCCGCGGATCCGCGGGTGTGCAGCAGCGAGTTGATCACCCCGTTGGCGACGATCTCGACCCGCGGAATCGGGGCGCCGTTGTCGAAAACCGAGACTTCGTCGGAGGAATGACCAGCGGCCACGAACGGCGCGCACTGCAGGCCCGCCGCCGCCGGATCGGCGGCCAGGGTGAGCGCCCGACCGGTGAGCCGTTCACCGACCCTGGTCCCGCCGCCGGGCGCGGAGAATGCGGAGCGCCCCTCGTGCGCGGGCCTGGCCGCCGCGCTCCAGGCCAGGTTGATCATGAAGTCGGCCACCGCGGTCGGCGGCAGCACCGTGTCGTACCGGCCGGCCGGCAGTTCGGTAGTCCGCCGCGCCCACTCCAGCCTGCGGGTCAGCGACGCGACCAGGTCGTCGACGGTCACCCCGCGAAAGTCGGGAGTGGACAGCCCACCCCACGAGGAGCGGCGCAGGTCAGCGGATTTCGCGTTGAGCTCGAGCGTCCCGGTGGGCTGCACCCACCGCAGGCGCACCCCGGTGGACGACCCGAGGTGGGTGGTCGTCGTCTCGTGCCGGGCAAACCCGTAGAGGACTCGGCCGCCGGCTCTGGCGTCCTCGAACGCGGAGCCCAGCGACGGGAGCAGATCGGAGTAGACGTCGAAGGAAATGGTGACGGGGGGCTGGTCGAACCCGCGCCCGTCGAATCCAGCAGCGTCGAATCCAGCAGCGTCGAATGCACCACCGGCGAATCCACCACCGGGGGATGCGGTACCCGCGCTCCCGACTTGATCGGGGTCGACCAACGGCTGGGCATCCCGAGCGCGCCCGGACTGCGCCGCCGCACGTGCCACCTGATGCGCCGCCGCCACCACTTCGGCCACTGCTGACGCCGAATCCGCCGCCGCCGCTGACGCGCTGACGGTGCCCGCGGCGCCGTCGACGATGCAGACGACGTACCAGGACAGCGTCCTGGACACACCGTTGGTCGTCACCGTGTTGTTCGCCCACCGGACGTTGGCTTCCGAGGTGGACTCGACCACCACCACGCAGCCGTCAGCGCTGGAGGCGGCCAGCGCGACGCCGATGATCTCCTGCGGGGCAAGGATTCCGATCGGGGGTGTCACCGCTGCCTGGCTGGTCACGAACCCTCCTGGACAGTGTTGAGAATGGCGATGCCGCGGAAGCGAGCCGCCGGGCAGCCGTGCGAGACCGCCGCGACCTGGCCGGGTTGTCCCTTCCCGCAGTTGAAAGCGCCACCCAGCAGGTAGGTCTGCGGACCGCCCACCGCGTCCATCGCCCCCCAGAAATCGGTGGTGGTCGCCTGATAGGCAACGTCCCGCACCTGCCCGACCAACTCACCGCCCCGGATCCGGTAGAACCGCTGACCGGTGAACTGGAAGTTGTACCGCTGCATGTCGATCGACCACGACTTGTCGCCGACCACGTAGATGCCGTCGTCGACGCCGGCGATCAGGTCCGCGGTCGAGCCACCGTCAGGTGCGGGCTGCAGGCTGACGTTGGCCATCCGCTGGATCGGCACGTGAGCCGGCGAATCGGCATGCGCGCAGCCGTTCGAGCGGTCGAGGCCGAGGCGGCGGGCGAACACCCGGTCGAGCTGATAGCCGGTGAGAATGCCGCCGGTCACCAGGTTCCAGGACTGGCCGGCCACTCCGTCGTCGTCGTAGCCGATGGTGGCCAACCCGTGCGCGGCGGTGCGATCGCCGACGACGTTCATCATCTCAGAGCCGTAGACAAGGCTGCCGAGTTTGTCCGGTGTCGCGAAAGATGTTCCGGCGTAGGCGGCTTCGTAGCCGATGGCGCGATCGTACTCGGTGGCGTGGCCGATCGACTCATGGATCGTCAACCACAGATTGGTCGGGTCGACGACCAGGTCGAAGCGGCCGGCCTCGATCGACGGCGCCTTGATCTTCTCGGCGAGAGTGCCCCCGATGACGCCGATCTCGGCATCGAAGTCCCAGGTGCCGTCGGTCAGGTATTCATACCCGCGGCCGACC
>JBBQJM010000440.1:0-3647 GCA_038325895.1 Mycobacteriales bacterium | reverse complement strand
TGGCACGGACGGCCCTGATGGGACTGTCGGGATTCCGGCCGGTGTCATCGACCGCGTGCTGGAGACCGGCGTCGCCGAGATCGTCACCGGGCTCCGCGCAAGCGCTCCCGGCGCGTTCCTGCCCGGGCCGATCGGGCCGCTGGAACCGGATGCGGCGGTGGTGATGCCGCTGCGGGCCGGTGGCCGGGCTGGCCCCGTCGGAGTGCTGGCGGTCGGGGTCAACCCCTACCGTCCGCTGGACGAGGAGTACCAGGGGTTTTTCACCTTGGTGCGGCGTCAGGTCGGAGTCGCGCTGACGGACGCGCTGGCGTACGAGAGGCAGCGCCAGCAGGTTCAGGTGCTGGCCGACCTCGACCGGGCCAAGATGGAGTTCTTCCAGAACGTCAGCCACGAGTTGCGCACGCCGCTGACCCTGCTGCTGGCGCCGTTGCAGGACCTGCTGGAGGCATCCGGGGAGCGGACTCAGCAGGAGCGCGACGACCTCGAGGCCGCGATGCGGGCGGCGGAGCGGCTGCGCCGACTGGTAGATGCGCTGCTGGACTTTTCCGGCGCGGAGGCGGCAACCTTGGATCCGGATCTGCAGCCCGCCGATCTGGGCGGGCTCACGGCCGATGTGGCCAGCATGTTCCGGTCGACCGCCGAACACGCCGGGCTGCGATTCGAGGTCGAGGTGCCGCCGACCCCGGTGACCGCGCGGGTTGACCGGGCCATGTGGTCGACCATCGTGACCAACCTGCTGTCCAACGCGGTGAAGTACACGCAGCAGGGCGGGATCGACGTGCGGCTGGCGGCCACGGAAGAGGCCGTGGTGCTCACCGTCAGCGATACCGGGACCGGTATTCCCGCCGACGAGAGGGATTCGGTCTTCCAACGATTCTTCCGCTCCCCGAGCGGCGGTCGGGACAGGGGCGCGGGCATCGGCCTGGCGCTGGTCGCCGATCTGGTCAAGGTGCATGACGGCCGGGTGGACCTGGACAGCACTCCGGGGCAGGGCACCACGTTCACCGTGACCCTGCCGCTGACGACGACGCCGCCGCTGACGACGCCGCCGTTGACGACGCCGCCGCTGACCACCGTCCGGACCATCGGCGGTCATCAGGTGCTCGATCCGCCGGATGGAGTCGACCGACCCCGACTGCTGCTGATCGAGGACGACGACGACCTGCGCGCCTACCTGACCCGGCTGCTGAGCAGCGACGGCTGGGCGGTGCAGGCGGTGGCGGACGCGGAGGCTGCACTCGCGGCGACCGCCGATCCGGATCGTCCGGCGCCCGAGTTGGTACTCACCGACGTCATGCTCCCTGGCCGCAGCGGATTGCAGGTGACGCTCGAGCTCCGTGCGTCGCCGCGGACGGCGCGGCTGCCGATCATCATGCTGACCGCGAGGGGCGGCTCCGACGCCGCCGCCGAGGGTCTTGCCGCCGGCGCCGACGACTACATCACCAAGCCGTTCTCCTCGCAGGAGCTGCTGGCCAGGGTGCGCGCCAACCACGAACTGCACGAGTTGCGGGAGAGCGCCGTGGACCAGGCGGAGGACAAGGCCGCGTCGATCCGGACGGCGCTGGACAGCAACAGGGTGATCGGCACCGCGATCGGGATCGTGATGGCCGGCTACCGGCTCACCGCCGCTCAGGGGTTCCAGCTGCTGTCAAGGGCCAGCCAGCACAGCAACCGCAAACTGCGCGAGATCGCCGCTGAGGTGGTCGATTCCGGTAAGCTCCCGCTGCGGCCGACTGTCACGGACGATCTGGTGATGCGGGTCACGAGCGAATAGGGCGGCCCCGGCCGGCTGTTTTCTCAACCGGCCCGGGCCTCGGGTGTCCGCCCCCTTCCGGTAGCGGGCGGCGCACCCTGTGGTCAAGGTTTCCAGAGACACATGGAATCAACCCATTTCAGGCCCCCCAAGGGCGGCTGGTTGCGGCGAGGAGTACGAGTAGTCCAAGCGCCCGTCTCGTCCGGACGTCGCGGTCGCTCAGGCCCCGCTGGTCCAACACAGGGCTGGCTGGGGCCGCTCCTTTGCCAGGCGTCCGCCGGCCGACTGCCCACGGGATCCCCGAGCGGCAGTTGGACGGTTGCCGGGTGTGCTGCTGCAGTGTGCGGTGGGCCGTGCCCACTCAGGCGGGGGGCCCGCTCGCCTCCAGGAATGCCAGCACCGCCTTGACCCGACGGTTGACCTCACCCTCGTCGATCAGCCCGAGCTTCTGGAACACCACTCCGATGTGCTTCTCGACGGCGCGGTCGGACAGGAACAGCGATTTCGCGATGGCCGCATTGTTCCTGCCGGTGGCCATTTCCGTCAGCACATCCCGCTCCCGTTCGGTCAGCGCGTGCAGCGGCGATCTCGACTCCCGGGAGCGCCGGTTCATCAGGCCCTCGACGATCTTCGGGTCCAGCGCCGACCCGCCGCGGCAGACGTCCTGCAGCGCCCTGACCAATTCGTCGACCTGGGAAACCCGTTCCTTCAGGAGGTATCCCAAGCCGGCGACACCGTCCGACAGCAGGTCGAAGGCCATGTCGTTCTCGGCGTACTGGGAGAGCACGACGACGCCGACCCCCGGGTATTCGGCGCGGATGCGCTTGGCTGCGTCGATGCCTTCGGAGGTGAATGTCTCGGTGGCATCCGGATATCGGTCAGCACGGCGTCGGGGTGGAGTTCGGCGACGGCCTTCATCAGCGAGTTCGGATCCTCGACCGCCCCGACCAGGTCGATCTCGTCCACCTCGGCCAGCAGCGCGGACGTGCCCTCCCGGACCAGGAAGTTGTCCTCGGCAAAGACCACGCGCAAGACCACCGTCGGACTGTAGCGCCTCGCCCGGCTACTGCGCCTTCGACGGTGACACGGCTTTGCTCGATTGCTCGCCTTTCGGATGGCAGATCGGCGCCGTGCACCTGTCGACGCCGACGCGACGGGGGCGCCAGTCGTCGGTGGCGATGACGTGGACCAGCGCGATGATCCGCTCGCCGTCCTCGACGATCTCGGTGTCCCGGTCGTACACCATGCCCAACCGGTGCATCACCGCCTGACTGGGTCTGTTGGGTTCATCGGTCATCGAGATGACGTGATCCAGTCCGAGATCGCCGAAACCGTAGTCCATCCAGCCGGTCGCGGCCTCGGTCGCATAACCGTTGCCCCAGTATCGGGAAGCGAATCGCCAGGCCACTTCGACCTCGTCACGATGCGAGGAGTGCCGGTGCAGGCCGCACATCCCGAGGAAGGCCCCATCGGAGCGCCGTTCCACCGCCAGCAACCCGAAACCTTGTCGTGCGAAGGACTCCTGAGCCCATTCCGCGATGCCGTCGGAGTACTCGCGGCTGAAGGGGCTGCCGCCGAGGTATCGCACCACCGCCGGATCGGCGTTGAGCGCGGCATAGAGCGGCAGGTCCTCCTCACTGAAGGTCCGCAGGATCAGCCGCGGCGTGGTGGCGATCACCGTGCCGGCCCAGCCGACCATTGCCTCACCACCTTCACGTGCGCGTTGCAGCGTGATCGGCCGGCGTACCACGCCCGTGGTACGGGCAAGTGTCGACGGCGGGACGACGACAACGTTAGGCCAATCGGGGAGTCTGGTCTGGTGAAGTCCTATCCAGGCACCAGGAGATCCGATGATCGTCATTGACCACGTGAGCAAGCACTACGGCAAGCAAAC
>JBBQJM010000439.1:0-3649 GCA_038325895.1 Mycobacteriales bacterium | reverse complement strand
AGGGAGCTGACTGTAAATCAGCCGGCATTGCCTACGGGGGTTCGAATCCCTCACCTGCCACCATGTTCGATCAGTTCCGTTCGATCAGTTCCGTTCGATCAGTACCGTTCGATCAGGTCCGTTCGCTGGCCGTCCAGCAGTGGAGAGAATTCGCCGCGCGGTGGATTTCACCGTTTGCCCGTTGGCGGGCATTACTATTGCGCAAGGCGCTACGCTCCGTATATGTGCGGGGATGACGGTCGCCCCTTCGAAGGTGCACGTGTCCAATTTGTCCCCCGAACGCGAGATGTGACCACAAGGGGGTGCTCGCAGTGACGACCGACGCGTCTGTCCCAGAAAAGCCCCGCGCCCGCTACTCGGGTCACCAGATCTTTCCGGTCGTCGCGTCCATTGTCTTCTCCATCTCCGCTTTGCTGTGGTGGCCCGTGCTGGCGGCCGGCCCGACCGTGGCAAAGACTAGTGCCCAGCTCCTGGTCGGCGGGGGCATCCTGCTGCTCGCGTTCCTGGCGGGTGAGCTGTTCCCGTTGCAAATCGAGGTTCGTCGCGAGACTCTGCTGGTCAGTGGCTCCGAAATGCCGATGGTGCTCGGCTTGCTGCTACTCCCTGCCTGGTTGGTCGGGGTCACCCACGCCGCCGCCGGCCTGCTGGTCTTCCTGGTCCGCAAGGACAGCGGGCGCAACATCGCGGTCAACCTGTCGTTCATCACGGTGGAAACCGGGGCCGCTGCCGCGGTAGCGCTGGCCCTGTCCGACCCGGACAGCTCGACCGGCGTCAAGTATCTGGCGGTGGCCATCGGCGTGTTGGCCGGTGCATTCATGTCCGCGGTCTCGGTCGGGCTGACCTACCGGCTCATCGGGAACTCCGAGCCCCTTGGCCGGTTCATCCTCCGTGCGATGTTGGCAGCCGCGGCCATCGTCACCTTCGCGCTGGTCGGCCTGACCGTCTGGCAGAGTAGCGATCCGCCCGAGAGCATGCTCGGCCCGGTGTTGTGCGTGGTACTGGCGGCCGTGCTGGGTGTGCTGTACCGCACCTATTTCCTGTTCCTGCGCCAGCACGCAGACCTGGCCCGGATGTACACGTTCGGGCGGCAGGTGACGGGTGTCAGCTCGTCCACCGCGGACTGGCGCGCGGTGCTGGAACAGGTGCGCGACCAGCTGAACGTCGAGGTGGCGGTGCTGCGCCTTGGCGATGGGGACGGCGAGCAGCGGACGCTGGCCATCGGCCCGGACGGGCTGCTGGATGAGCCGGCTGCCGCGATCAACGACCCGCTGCTGGCCATGGCGCGGATGACCGGTCGAGCGCGGGTGTCCAGCGACCGCACCAGCGATCGGACCTTGCTCTCGGCGTTGAAGGGTCGCAAGGCCTGGGACGTGCTGGTCGTTCCGCTCCGCTCGGGTGACCGGGATCGCGGCTTCCTGGAGGTCCGCGACCGGCTCAGTCGTTGGGGCAGATTCCGGGACGAGGATGTCCAACTCCTGGAGACCCTCGCCGGGCACGTGGCCACCGCGCTGGACAACCTGCGGCTGTTGGAGACTTTGCGCCACGAGGCCTACCACGACGCGGTGACCGGCCTGCGTAACCGCCTCGGGTTGAACGTCGAGGTGCAGGCGGCGATGGCCGACGGCCGCGGCGGCGCCATCATCCTGGTCGAGCTGAATGTGTTGTCGCAGGTCAACAATGCACTCGGACACGACCGCGGGGAGAGATTGCTGCGGATGGGCGGCGACCGGTTGCGCGGCCTGCTCGGACCGGACCGGCCGGTCGCACGCATCGAGGGCGACCGGTTCGCGATCCTGGTGGCCGCCCAGTCCGAGTCCGATCTGATCGCGCTCGGCGGGGAGATCCTCAGCACGGTCGGCAAGGCCTTCTCCCTCGACGGGATCGAGGTCGACCCGCAGCCCGTCATCGGGATCGCTGCGATCACCGCGACCGCCGACGTCCTCGGTGACGTCGCCGTCGACCCCGGCACCCTGCTGCAACGTGCCGAGATGGCGATCCTGGCGGCCAGGGCGCGGCAGGACACCCTGCAGATCTACCGGCCCAGCATGGGCGAGGTCTACCGCCGCCGGTTCCAGCTCGTCACCCAGTTCCGGCAGGCGATCGAACAGGGCCGCATCGTCGTGCACTACCAGCCCAAGGTGAACCTGGCCGAGCGTGAACTCGTCGGCGTCGAGGCGCTGGTGCGCTGGATGCACCCCGAGTTCGGCCTGGTCTCGCCGGCCGAGTTCGTCGAGGCCATCGAGGCGACCGGGTCGATCGACATCCTGCTCGAGCACGTGCTGGACATCGTGCTGCGGCAGCTCGGCCAGTGGACGGCTCGCGGCATCCGGATCACCGGGGCGGTGAACCTCTCGGTCCGCAACCTGCTGTCCGACGATTTCGCGGCCAAGGTCGCCGAGGCGCTGTGCCGCTCGCACGTACCGCCGGAGCTGCTGACGTTCGAGATCACCGAGTCCAGCGTGATGGCCGACCCGGAACACTCGCTGCCGGTGCTGCGCCGGCTGCACGGCATGGGGATCGGGCTGTCGGTGGACGACTTCGGCACCGGCTACTCGTCCCTGGCCTACCTTCGGCGGCTGCCGATCGACGAGATCAAGATCGACCGCTCGTTCGTCCAGGGCATGGGCACCGACCTTGGCGACCTCGCCATCGTCAGGGCGATCGTCGACCTCGGGCACTCGCTGGGACTGCGGGTGGTCGCCGAGGGCGTCGAGGAGGAAGCCGCCCGCGACGCACTGCGGGAGATGAGATGCGATCAGGCGCAGGGGTTCCTGATCTCCCGGCCGATGCCGCTGGACCGATTCGAAGCCTGGCTGGCGTCCCGCACGGTGACCATTCACGACCCCACGTCACCGATGCACGTGCTGCGGATGATGAGCTGAGCGACTGTCTGAACTCGGCTCGCGGGTCCAGCGCAGCGCGCGTTTTCGCGCCCACGGCGACCTACGGTAGTGTTGCCGAGGCTGTCCGCGGGGTGATTGCACGACCATCATCAGGCGTGAACGGTGCATTGCGCAGTAAGTCGCAGGTAGGTCGCAGGAGGTTAAGCCCCTTTAGCTCAGTCGGCAGAGCGTCTCCATGGTAAGGAGAAGGTCTACGGTTCGATTCCGTAAAGGGGCTCGGAGAGCGGCGTTGCAGGCAGAGCCCACGGGCCTGGCGCGGTGGCCGTTTCCAGAGGGGTTGGTATCCCTCGACGCATGGCGGTGTAGCTCAGTCGGTAGAGCAAGCGGCTCATAATCGCTGTGTCGCCGGTTCAAGTCCGGCCACCGCTACCCCTCCTGGTGGGCTTGGAGTCGAAGGCATTTCGATGACTCTGGTGCTCGCTGATCTGGCCGCCTCCCGAGGCGGCCGGATTCCATGGCCAGCCCGGCTTCGGCCGGACCCGCCGCAACCGGTACCCACAGAAAGAGGCAGCTGGCATGGCCGCCACCGATGTCCGCCCGAAGATCACCCTGGCCTGCGAGGTGTGCAAACACCGCAACTACATCACCCGCAAGAACCGTCGGAACGACCCCGACCGACTTGAGCTGAAGAAGTTCTGTCCGAACTGCAAGCTGCACCGGAGCCACAAAGAGACCCGCTAGTCCTTCGGTGCCGTTGAACCAGTCCTACGTCGGTCGGGCTTTCCCGATGGGCGAGCCCTACGACG
>JBBQJM010000438.1:0-3658 GCA_038325895.1 Mycobacteriales bacterium | reverse complement strand
ATGAAGGTGACGATCGCCTGCTTCTCCTCGGTCGTCAGCTGCCCGTCACCGAACTTCGGCATGTTCTGGGGTCCGCTGAGCATTGCCCCCCAAATCTGCCGGTCGGTGGCCTCGGTGAGCGCCGGTGCGTACTTGCCCTGGGAGAGCGCGCCACCCTGCCCGGTGAAGTTGTGGCAGGACGCGCAGTTGAGCCGGTACAGCTCGCCGCCGCGAGAGATCTCCGCATCGTTGCGCAGGTTTCCCTCCGGGATCGTCGGACCACCGCCGTTGGCCATGATGTAGGCGCTGAGCAGGTCGATCTCCTCGGGAGCGAACAGCGGCTCCTTCCGCTGGATCTGCGCACCGTTGGCGTCGGCCGGCATGCGGCCAGTGGAAACCTGGAAGTACACGGCGGCCTCGCCGACCCCGACCAGCGACGGGCCGCGGCCCTGCACGCCCTGCAGGTTCGAGCCGTGGCAGGTTATGCACGCGTTTTCGTAGAGCGCCTTGCCCTCGGCGACCTGCTTGGCATCCACGTTCGCCGCGACGGCGGTGTTCGTGTCCGGGGTGAGGGCCTCGTAGGCGAACCCCAGTGCGGTCAGGACGAACAACAAGGCCAGACCGCCGGTGATCCGGCGCACCGCCTTGGAGCGGCGGCGACGTCTCGCCGCGCCACTGGGGGGCGGTGTGTCGTGAGAACTCATTCGTGGACACCTCGTGCTCGGTAGCGGCGGGCGGATGCGGTGCGCCGGGAGGTGCGATCCGCGTGGACTGCCGGTGATGCCGATCTTGTTACTACTGCCGAAAGCGGGTCAACGGATGCTGCCGGTCGCCATCGGGAAAGCCACATCGGTCCGCAGCCAGGAGCCTGCGGGGGGATTCGTCATCTGACGATGTAGATCGTGGTGAAAAGGCCGATCCAGACCACGTCGACGAAGTGCCAGTAGTAGGACACCACGATGGCGCTGGTGGCCTGCGCAGGGGTGAATTTGGAGACTTTCGTCTTCGCGATCAGGAAGAGGAAGGCGATCAGACCGCCGACGACGTGCAGCCCGTGGAAGCCGGTGGTCAGGTAAAAGACGGTGCCGTACGGCGAGGACGACAGCGTCGTCTCGTGCTGAGTGACAAGGGTGTGGTACTCGTTCGCCTGGCCGAGAACGAAGAGCAGCCCGAGCACGAAGCTGAGCAGGTACCAGCGGCGCAATGCGAAGACGTCGCCGCGTTCCGCGGCGAACACGCCCCACTGACACGTGAAGGACGACGCGATCAGGATGATCGTGAAGACGGCCGCGTAGCCGATGTTGAGTTCGGTGGGCGCCGGCGTCCACTCGCCCTCGGTCTGCCCGCGGATCGTGAAGTAGATGCCGAACAGGCCGGCGAAGAACATCAGCTCGCTGGCGAGCCACACGACAACGCCGACGCTGACCATGTTCGGCCGGTTGAGCGTGTGGATCCGGGTGCTGAACGCAGGGGGCCCCGGCGGGCGGGTGGCTGTCGTCACAAGGGGATTATGGACTGTGCCTGGCGATCATGCGCCTGCGGGATCCTCTCGGGCGGGTCGCGCCGCTCTCCGGGTCGATCCTGGGCGCGGCGCAGGACCGTTCGAAGGCCGGCCAAATGCCCGGTCACCGCGGGATTGGGCCCGTGCGCACGGGCTGCCGGCGAGGCCGCGAGAGGTTCGTCACCAGGCCTGTTTGCGCCCACTGTGCCGGCCACCATGCCGCGACCGGACGCCGCAGCTGCGGGCACTACCATCGGTGCCGTCAGGGTTCGGTTCCGGCCGACCCGTCGTGGCCGCCGCATGAGTTCCACCGCGTGCCCGGTCGTCATCGAAGGTGGGCACAGGATGGGCGATACCCGTGAGAAATCAGCGATGAGAAATCAGCGATGAGCAATCCCGTGTTGCTGGTCTACAGCCACCGGCCGGAAGTGCGCGAGCGCATCATCACCGCGATCGGCCGGCGGCCGGCACCCGACGTCGGCAGGGTCGACTATCTCGAGTGCTCCGGTGTGCACGAGGTGATCATGGCCATCGACGCGCAGGCTGCGGACATCGTCATCCTCGACGGAGAGGCGCAACCGACCGGCGGAATCGGGATCAGCCGACAGATCCATCAGGAGGCGGCGGTGATTCCGCCCATCGTGCTGGTGGTTCGGCGGGCGGATGACAGGTGGCTGGCCACCTGGGCGAAGGCCGACGAGATCCTGGTCTTCCCACTGGATCCGGTGATCGCCGCGGAGACCATTGCCGGACTGCTGCGTCGGCGAGGTGGTGAGGTGGTCCGCGCTGCGGCCGATGGAACGGGCGCTCGGTGACCGATAGCCGATCCTGGCCGGCGCTGCTGACCCGGTTGCTGGCGGGGGAGAACCTGGACGGCGCGGACACCGGCTGGGCGATGGACAAGATCATGACCGGCGAGGCGACCTCGGCCCAGGTTGCCGGCTTCGCGGTGGCACTACGCGCCAAGGGCGAGACACCGGCGGAGGTCGCGGGTCTCGTCGCAAGCATGCTGGCCCATGCCGTGCGGGTGAGCATCCCGCAGCGGGCTGTCGACATCGTGGGCACCGGCGGCGACCGTGCCAACACGGTCAACATCTCGACGATGGCCGCGGTTGTCATGGCCGGGGCCGGTGCACCCGTGGTCAAGCACGGCAACCGCGCGGCGTCCAGCAAGTGCGGCGCCGCGGACCTGCTGGAGGGCCTCGGCGTGACGATCGCGCTGCCCGCGGACGCCGTCGCCCGCACCGTTCAGGACGTGGGCATCGGCTTCTGTTTCGCGCCCGTCTACCACCCGTCCTACCGGCACGCCGGGCCCACCCGCCGCGAGCTCGGCATCCCGACCGTCTTCAACTACTTGGGCCCGCTGACGAACCCCGCCCAGCCCGCGGCGGGAGCGATCGGTTGTGGCAACGCCGCGATGGCACCGGTGATGGCCGAGGTGTTCGCCGCCCGGGGCGCGGACGTGCTGGTGTTCCGTGGCGACGACGGCCTCGACGAACTGACCACCACCACCACCTCGACTGTCTGGGAAGTGCGGGACGGCACGGTCCGCATGGTCACCATCGACCCCACGACCTGGGGTCTGGCCCGAGCGCAGCCGACCGACCTGCGCGGCGGTGACGTCGAGGCGAACGTCGCGGTCGCCCGAGCCGTGTTCGCCGGTGAGCGTGGGCCGGTGCGGGACGCGGTTGTCCTCAACGCCGCCGCGGGCTTGGCGACACACGCCGGCCTCTCCGGGCATCTGTCCGCCGACATGGCAGCCGGGGTCCAACGCGCCGGCGCGGCGCTGGACTCCGGTGCGGCGGCGGATGTGCTGGACCGGTGGGTCGCGGCCGGCCGGCGCCTGGCTGCCGACTGATCGTGTGCCGGCTCCACGGGTCCACGGGCTCCGCGGCTCCACGGGCTCCGCGGCTCCCCAGGGTCCGCGGCTCCACGGGGTCCGCGGCTCCACGGGGTCCGCAGCGGCTGTTGTGGACTTGCCCGCAGGGATGCGCTGATCATCAGCACGTTCTGAATCAGGTGCGCGGACGAAATCCACCTCATTGCGCCGGATTCGGGCGTTATGCCGTGATTTTCGTACGCGTATCCACGGCGCGAGGTGCAAAAGATCAGCGAAGGCAGCGGTACCTGCGTGGAAGCCCGAGGAAATCGCGCATGGTTGGTGCAGGTCTAACCCTC
>JBBQJM010000437.1:0-3668 GCA_038325895.1 Mycobacteriales bacterium | reverse complement strand
ACTCTTTGAGCGCCGTGGAGATGTTCACCTTCGCGCAGCCCCTGGCGATCAGGTCGGTGAACTGTTCGGCGCTCATCCCGGTTCCGCCGTGCAGCGCCATCGGGATACCGGTCGCCTCCACCAGGTCGGTGACCCGTTGATTGTCCAGGACCGGCGCGGCCTTGTACTGGCCGTGCGCGTTGCCGATGGCCGGAGCAAAGCAGTGCACCCCGCTGCGCGTGATGAAATCCACCGCGATGTCCAGGCTCTGCTGCACCGAGGCCTGGTCGGAGCCGAGGCCGTCCTCGAAGCCCTGGATGCCTTCGATCTCACCTTCGACGTGCGCACCGTGCGCGGCCGCCTCCTTCACGACTTCTGTTGTCTGGATGAGGTTCTCGGCAACATCGAGCTCATGCGCATCGAACAGCACCGAGTTCCAGCCGCCATCCAGGCAGTCGGTGACGACCGAGCGCTGCGGGCAGTGGTCCAGGTGCAGGGTGACCGGCACCGGACAGTCACGGGCGATGGCCGCGAAGATGCCGTAGAGCTGATGGCGGCCGTACATGACCACCGTCTTGACCGAGGTCTGCAAGATGACGGGCGAGTTCTCCTCGACGGCGGCGGCCAGCACCGCGTCGATCGTCAGGTCATTGATGATGTTGATCGCGGGAACTCCGTAACGCTCCGCGAATGCTCGGTCCAGCGTTTCCTTCAGTGAGACGACCGGCACGTGACCTCCCCAGGTGTTCCGTCCGGCGAGGGACCGCCGGACCACGCACGGTCAGTCAAATACACCCTGGCTGATTGATGAATGGGGGAAATCCCCCACGGGGGCGCTATCGACGGAGAACGGTTCCCTCGTCAGCGCACTCAGGACGGCAACCAGCCCCGCCCGAGGGCGCGCATCACTGCGGCCGTCCGGCTGTTCGTTCCGGTCTTGCGGAGCAGGGCACCGACGTGCTTCTCCACCGTTTTCGGCGAGATCTTTAGCGCCTTGGCGACGGAGCGATCGCTCAGGCCGTCCGCCAGGAGGCCGGCCACCTGTTGCTCCCGCGGGGTGAACGGGGAAGCGGCCGGGTCGACATGATCTGCCGATTCACCCCGAGCTGATTTACCCCGAGCCGATTTACCCCGAGCCGATCCACCCCGAGCCGATTCACCCTGGGCCGATTCACCCCGGGCCGACTCCGCTGTTGGTCGTTGCGGTGCCCGCTCGTAGGGCAGGTCCGCGCGCACCAGTGTTCCCCAGCCCGCGACGTGCTCCACGCTCACGCCGCCGCCCGCGCTGTCGACGAGTTCCTGCCAGCCGCGCTCACCCGCGGCCCGCTGCCGGGATGGTTCAAGGCTCGGACTGTCCCGGGTGGAATCGGCTGCGTCGTACAGGAGCAGCCGCCAACGATCCGCACCGTGCACGACCGCAACATGCAATCGCGCGGTCGGTTCGCGCCGGGTGGCGGCTTGTCCGGCCAACGTCACCAGATCCAGTGCCACCCCCGCCACCGACGGTGCCACCGGGCGGGCTCGGCCCACTTCGGTGACAATCGTCCGCGATCCGCACTCGCCATCGGCGCCGCCCGCAACGTTTTCCTGTCGTCGGTATTCCCTGATCATGTTGGCCAGTGAGGGGTCGCTTGCGCCCGCTTGGACGATGCCGGGAGCCGCCAGTTGGCTGAGCATCTCCAGGCCGTCCACCTCCCTGGCGGTGAAGCGCCGACTGCGCCCGGCGAAGCCGACATTCACTCCGATGACGTCCCCACGCCACCAGATCGGGACCGCCACGACGGCGCCGCTGCCGGCGGGGTGACCGGCCGGCAGGTGACCGGCCGGGATCTGCTGGTAACTGCTCAACACCACCGGTCGGCGGCGGTTGACAACCTGACCGGTGACGCCCTCGTCGAGCGGGAAGGTCTGGCCCAACCGGCAGGAGGCGCCGCGTTCGGCCATCTTGGTGTACCGCTGGCTCGTCGGATCGACCAGCGAGATGCTCCCGGCAACGGCCTCCAGCAGGTCGTTGCTGCGGGCGAGCAGGTGTCGCAGGAAGGGCGCGAGCCGCACATCGGAGTAGATCTCGGCGGCGACACTGTCGAGCTCCAGCGCGGGCCGATCGCCGCTCATCCGCACCCTTGAATCGCCCAGCGCGACCGGTTGGCCCGCCTGCCCGTGCTGGCGCAGCTGGGGACGCCCTTCTGCTGGGGATCTGACTGCGCCGTCATGACGCCACGGTAGGCCCGATCGCGGTGCCGAAGGAGGGTCCGGGGTGTCCTGGCGGGAATACCGCCACATCGGGCCGTGTGAACTGTCGATGCGACAAGCGCTGCGGCGCTGAGGTCCGGGGGCGATGGGCCGAACGTGCCTTTCCGGGGATCGCCGCCTTCAGTTGGTCGGCCGCCGGTGAGTGCGGCGACGGCCCGTCCGGCCTTGGGATGAAAGCGGGTCCGGGCGGCGGACGTGTCGTCGCCGGGAACCGGGCGGCGGGGTGGCGTTCATCGAGCGCTTTTACCACTCGGCAGTGCGACCACCGCTGAGGTTGCCACCACCGAAGACGGCCTGCCCAGCACGACCGTTCGGGAAACCGCGGCGAACCGCAGGCCGTGGCCGGCGACCAGGAGCTTGGCGGTTCGGCTCTCGTCATCGGGGACGGCGCGGACTGTGCCGGCTCGTCCTTCACCGGAGGCGCCGGCCGTCGCCGTCCGCCCGAGCCGGCTGTTCACGGTTCGATTCGCCTGCATCGACCGGGATATTTCCCGGGCAGAATTGATCGGAGGGCAACCGAAATTACTCGAAAGGGGTGAGGCTCGGCACAGCTCGGCCGAATTGTTTCGCAGACGATCACGCTCGGAGCAGCGCGGTTCGTCGCGGAAGGGACGCGCCGTAACCTTCCCGTGACCCCACCGATACGAACGAAAATCGTTAGCACTCTTAGGGTCTTGTGTGCTAACACAATGTGATTCACCATGAACCGTCCGGCCGGCCCGCGATGGAGGTTGACCATGAACGATCCCGAGGCGCCACCATCTGTCGAAGTGTCACCGTTTCACGCTGACGGTGTGCTCAGCGGCTTCCTGGTGTCCGGGCGGTGGCCCGCGTCCACGACCGAATGGGCCCGATTCCTGCTGCTCGCCGTCCGGGTTGCCAGCGTCCCCGGCATGCTGCACACCAGCACCGTGTTCCGGGTCCGCGAGGAGCTTCCCGACGAACCGGCGCCCGGAACGGTCGGGTTGGTCATCGCCGAGGGGCCGATCGTTGGGGAGAACGCCGTCATCCCCGGGCAGTTTGCCGACCACCAGCCGCCCGGGCTCATCGTGCTGCATCCGCCCACGGAGATCCGTCCCTCGTTGCCCGAGTTCGACGAGGTCGCGTCCGGTTGTGTGCTGCTTCCCGGACTTCCCCACTTGGGACTCGACCACCGCGCGGCCTGGGTCGAGGCTGATCACCGCGGCAACATCACCAGCATGATCAGCAGGGCCGGGATCAACGTCAACGACGACGCGGACACCGCGGTGCTGGCGTTGTTCCTGGCCGCCTGAGCTTGACGTTTAACCTGTTGGCTTCTGTCCCGTGGTGCTCGTCTTGGTGACCGTGGCCGTTTTGGCGTGTTTTCCGACGGTGTGGTGTTGGCTGGGTCGGGTGTTCTTTGATCCTGGTGGCCGGCCGGGGCCGGGTCGGCTGGGTTTCGGTGCGCTGGCCGG
>JBBQJM010000436.1:0-3671 GCA_038325895.1 Mycobacteriales bacterium | reverse complement strand
GGTCCTGGTGCCTGGCATTGGGTAGCTGATCTCTGATTCCTGACCCCTGACGCCCGAGCACCGATCCGACTCCCGGGTTGGTGGCCCAGTGGTCTCGCCGGCACCCTCCGCTGACCCCAGTCGGTGCCCGGGTGATCAACGCCTACCCTGATGCGGACGGCCACGGCGCAGTGGCCGATGTGTACGGCGCTGCGTGCTCCGCGTCCCGTGCGCCAGTAACAGAATCCAGATACCGCCTCCATTCATCCGGGAGCCAGATGTCCGACAGGTCAGTCGACCGGCCCACCCCCTCGTCGATGCGCCGGGCGCTGCGGCGCGCCCGGAACGGGGTCGCGTTGGACGTCACCGAGGCCGGCGTGCTGCTGCGGGCAACCGGGGACGATCTCGTCGATCTGTGCGCGAGCGCCGCCCGGGTCCGCGACGCCGGATTGGCCACGGCCGGTCGCCCCGGGGTCGTCACCTACTCCCGCAAGGTCTTCATCCCGCTGACCCGGCTCTGCCGCGATCGTTGCCACTACTGCACGTTCGTCACCGTTCCTGGGAGGTTGCCGGCCGCCTACCTTTCGCCCGACGAGGTGCTGGACATCGCCCGGCAGGGCGGCGCGCTCGGTTGCAAGGAGGTGCTGTTCACCCTCGGCGACCGCCCGGAGGAGCGCTGGCCGCAGGCCAGGGAATGGCTCGATGCGCACGGCTACGACAGCACTCTCGCCTACGTCCGGGCCATGGCGATCCGGGTGCTCGAGGAGACCGGGCTGCTGCCGCACCTGAACCCCGGGGTGATGAGCTGGGAGGAACTGCAGCGGCTCAAGCCCGTCGCACCGTCCATGGGCATGATGCTCGAGACCACGTCGACGGCTATCTTCACCGAACCGGGCGGAGCGCATTTCGGTTCCCCGGACAAGGACCCGGCCATCCGGCTGCGGGTGCTCGAGGACGCCGGGCGCAGCACGATTCCTTTCACCACCGGCATTCTGGTGGGCATCGGGGAGAGCGTCGCGGATCGCGCGCAGTCGTTGTTCGCCATCCGCCGGACCGCCCGGCAGTTCGGGGCGATCCAGGAGGTCATCGTGCAGAACTTCCTGGCCAAGCCGGACACCGCCATGCGGTCGGCGCCCGATGCCGGCCGCGAGGAGTACCTGGCGGCGGTGGCGGTCGCGCGGATCGTGCTCGGGCCGGCCATGCGGATCCAAGCCCCGCCCAACCTGTCCGCGCCGGAGGAACTGGCGGGTCTGCTGGCGGCGGGGGTCGACGATTGGGGCGGCGTCTCCCCGCTCACGCCCGACCACGTCAACCCGGAACGCCCGTGGCCTCAGCTGGCAACGTTGGCGGCGTTGACACGCGCGGCCGGCTTCGAGCTGAAAGAGCGGCTCACCGCGCACCCGTCCTACGTGCTGGCGGGCGAGCCTTGGATCGACCCCCGGGTGCTGCCGCACGTGCGGGCGCTGGCCGACCCCTCCAGCGGGCTCGCCATCGAAGGCGCCGTCCCGCGGGGTAGACCGTGGCAGGAGCCGGATCCCGACTGGGGGTCCGTCGGTCGGGTGGACCTGCACACCGCGATCGACGCTGACGGGCGGTTCACCGAGACCCGCAGCGACATCGACGACGCCTACGGCGACTGGGAGGTGCTGCGGGAACAGGTGCGGGCGCGGCCGGCTCGGTCGCTGCCGGTGCTGGACGGCGAGGTGACGGCGGCGCTGCGGTCGGCCGAGCGGGACCCGGCGGGTCTGTCCGATTCTCACGCACTGGCCTTGATGCAGGCCGACGGCGCGGCGCTGGATTCGTTGTGCGCGCTGGCCGACGACCTACGGCGGGACGTGGTGGGTGACGACGTCACGTTCGTGGTCAACCGGAACATCCACTTCACCAACGTCTGCTACACCGGTTGCCGGTTCTGCGCCTTCGCGCAGCGCCGCAACGACGCCGACGCGTTCACCCTGTCCCTGGACGAGGTGGGCCGCCGCGCGGACGAGGCCTGGGCCGCCGGAGCCACCGAGGTGTGCCTGCAGGGCGGCATCGACCCCGACCTCCCGGGGACGGCGTACTTCGACATCGCTGCCGAGATCCGCCGCCGGCAACCGGATCTGCACATTCACGCGTTTTCCCCGATGGAAATCGTGAACGGCGCATCCCGGACCGGATTGTCGGTGCGGGACTGGCTCATCAAGGCCAAGGAAGCCGGGCTGAATTCCATTCCGGGTACGGCGGCGGAAATTCTGGACGACGACGTCCGGTGGATCCTGACCAAGGGCAAGCTTCCCGCCTCGACCTGGGTGGACGTGGTCCGCACCGCCCACGAGGTCGGCCTGAGGTCCAGCTCGACGATGATGTACGGGCACGTCGACACCCCGGCCCACTGGGTGGCGCACCTGCGGCTGCTGGCCCGGATGCAGGAAGAGACAAGCGGTTTCACCGAATTCGTGGCGCTGCCGTTCGTGCACCAGAATTCGCCGATCTACCTGGCCGGGGTCGCGTCGGCCGGCCCGTCGCTGCGGGACAACCGCGCCGTGCACGCGATGGCCCGGCTGTTGCTGCACGGCCGGATCGACAACATCCAGACGTCGTGGGTGAAGCTAGGCGTCAGCGGCTGCGTGGCCGTGTTGCAGGGCGGTGTCAACGATCTCGGCGGAACCCTGATGGAGGAAACGATCTCGCGAATGGCGGGCTCGCAACACGGCTCGGCGAAATCCGTGTCCGACCTGGAGTCCATGGCGGCCGCCGCCGGCCGCCCGGCGCGGCAGCGCACGACGCTGTACGGCGAAGTGACCGATGAGCGCCGGGAGGCGGGCCTGCGGGGCGGCCGATTGGTGCTGCCGATTTCCGTGGGTTGAGGCTGGGTTGAGGCCCAGCGTGGCCGACGGCCTGGAGGGGGGACCTTCGAATCTCGCCAACCGTGAGGTTGTGAGCGCACGCTCGTGAGAGGCAACGCCAAGCTGATTTCGGCGATTTGGTGGGGGATTGCCACAGCAAGGGGTGAAATGACCAAGAAGGATCTGCGCACGGGGTTCGACTCACCAGCTGCACCCGGGCCGCACAATCGTAGGTGCGCGGCGAGGGGAACAGCGCCGGCCAGGGGCCGGGCCCCGCGAGGGCCTGCAGATTCGGTGGCGGCGTCGCAACGAAGACGTGCCACCAGAGGTGGGATTCGTTCCCGGCGGACAGCGTGTAGCGCACCACCGCTGGCAGGCTGCCCGCGCCGTCGGTGCCCGGGCGCGGGCCACCCTCGCGCTAAGCGCGGCCCCGCCAGTGCGGCTCGCGCTTGCTCAGGAACGCTTCGATGCCCTCGCGGGAGTCGGGGGCGACCGCATTGGCCGCCATGACCGCGTTGGCGTGCTCGTACGCGTCGGGCAACGCGCGGTCCAGCTGCTCGTAAAATGCAATCTTGCCGATGGCCAGCGTGTGCGAGCTCGCGCTCGTGATGCGGGTCGCGAGTTCTCGAGTCTCCTGTGCGAGCCGCTCCCGCGGCACCACGCGGTTGACCAGACCCCAGTCGGCCGCCGTGTGCGCGTCGATCAGGTCGCCGGTGAGCAGCATCTCGAGCGCGCGCTTGCGCCCGACGGCGCGCGAGACCTCGACCATCGGCGTCGAGCAGAACAGGCCGATGCGCACGCCCGGCGTTGCGAAGCGGGCGTCGTCGCTCGCGACCGCGAGATCGCAGGCGGCGACGAGCTGGC
>JBBQJM010000435.1:0-3691 GCA_038325895.1 Mycobacteriales bacterium | reverse complement strand
CGGCCGCGGATGCCATCTGCACCGATGCCCAACACCAATTCGACGCCGTCCCCGCACCCACCGGCCCGGCGGGACTGCCCGACACATTGACGGCCGACCTGCACGTCGAACAGAACACCCTCACCAGCCTGCAGCAACTCTCCCCACCCCAAGCCGACCGGGACGAGATCACCGCGCGTCTGCTCGACCCCTATCAGCAAGCGATCACGAGCCAACGATCGCTGCTGCCCGTCCTGCAGAAGGTGATCGCCTCGGGTGACACCGTCCAACTAGCCAACATGCACACCGAATACGACACAGCAAGCCACCAGCAAGCTGTCGCTGATTTCGTCCGCGACTACGGATTCCACGCCTGCCAAAAGTTCGACTACTTCCGCACGCAATGACCAATCGCCACCGCTTAAGGAATTCTTCCAACCGCTGCGCACCAGCCAGCAAATGGAAATCGTCAAGGAAATTCACCGCTCAACGTGTTCACAGAAAGTAGAACCACATGCGTATCCCCATCCACATGCAGGGCACCACAAATCGAAATGAAGCCCTTCAACGCACTGACGCGCCCGATCAACAGCATCAACGACACAGACCTGGACGACTGGCTCCAGCTCGAAAACGACCCGGCAGCACAACCCAGCTGCAGCTCAAGCCGCACACTCTGCCCAACCCGGCAGGCAACGTCGATATCGCCGCTGGCAACGCCGTCCCGGCCAAGCCGGCCCCGACGCCTCCCGCCGGGATGGTGATCGGATGACAACCCAGACGATGACCCTTCCCCGCAGGGACGGGCCGACACCCTCGGCTCGGCAGCGGCGCACGTCCCGACCATGGCTGTCCGAATCCTTCGTGCTGTTCGTGGTGTTCGCGGCCGCGTACCTCACGGTGGCCGTGATGCTGGAGCAGCACAACATTCTCTTCGCCGACGCGATGAGCCGGGTGGGCAACGCCTACTACGTGCTGTTCAGCCGGGACCCCCACCTCCCGGCGCTTGGGTTCGTGTGGAATCCACTGCCGTCACTGGCGCTCCTGCCGATCCTGCCGTTGAAGTCCGTCGGGCCCTGGCTGGTCACCTACGGTTTCGCCGGAGCCATCGAGTCGGCGCTGATGATGGCGGGCACGGTCGCGTTGCTGGCCGGATGCCTGCGCAAGCTTGGAGTTCAGCGCGTCGCTCGCCTGGTCATCGCGGTGCTGTTCGCTATGCAGCCGATGATCCTGCTGTACGCCGGCAGCGGCCTGTCCGAGGCGATGATGCTGTTCTTCCTCACCCTGGCGACCAGTTGCCTGATCTCCTGGCTGCAGACCCGCAGCCCCGGCGCGCTGGTAGGTGCCGGACTGGCCCTGGGACTGACCTACATGACCCGCTACGAGGCGATCGCCCCCGCGTTCGGGGTGACCGTGCTGGTCGGGATCGTCACCTGGGCGCAGACGAAGGGCGGCCGGTCGGCGCGGCTGGCCGCCACCGGCAACGACGTCGCCCTGGTCGCCGGCCCGTTCGTCTTCGCCTTCGCGCTCTGGTCGGTGATGGCCAGAGTGATCGTCGGTGAGTGGCTGCCCACCTTCAGCTCCGCCTACGGTAACTCCGCTCAGGTGACCAGCGGTGCGCAGTCGATCCAGTCGGTGACCGGCGACACCGTTCCGGCCACGCTGGCCTACATCGGGCGGCAGATCCAGGGCCTGGCCCCCCTGTTCGTGGTCCTGCTCGTCGCCGCGGCGGTACTCGCCTTCCGGGCCAGAAGCCTGCCCGCGTTGGCCGCGCCGATCGTGTTCGGTGCGGTGTCCGCGTTCAACGCGCTGGTGCTGCTGATGGGCTCATCCTTCGGGTGGCTGCGGTTCCAGATCACCGTCATCCCGTTGACCGCCATCCTGGCCGGTACCGTCATCGCCCTCGGCCTGCAAGAAACGCGTCGGCAAAAAGAGAGAACGCAGCCCGATGATGGCTCGGCCACCGGACCCACCCCCCGGACGGTTCGCAAGGCCCACGTCGCCGCAGTGATCGGGACCGTGCTGGTCGCCGTCACGGTCGCCGTGTCCATCCCGGTGCAGATCGGCACGCTGACCAATACGCAGACCGGGCTCGCCCGTGAAGAAAGCCCGATGCTGCACTCGGCGCTCTCACCGGACCTGGCCACCCACGAGGAACAGCGCAGCCTGCTGATCTTCCAAACGGAACGGCAGATCGCCGCCTACATCGACAACCTCAACCCCGGCGACGACGCGGTGCTGACCGACACCGCCTACGCCTACTCGGTGGTCATGGCCAGCAGCCGGCCGCACCAGTTCGTGATCACCTCGGACCTGGACTTCGCCGGCGCTGTCGCCGACCCCGCCGGGCACCACGTGAAATACCTCCTGGTCCCGGCACCCAACCTGGGGCCGGCCGACGCCTTGAAGGTCCACTGGCCCGACTTGTACGACAACGGCGGCGGCATCAGCACCCTGGTCCAGACCTTCTCCGGGGCGTTCTACGGTGACTGGCGGCTCTACCGGGTCAACTGACAAAGCGCGGGGGCCTCACGCCGTCAGCCGCGGGCGTGGTCGCGCACGACCCCGGCGGTGAGCGGGAACTGCGGACCGACGTCGTAGGTACCGGTGGTTTGCGTACCCACGTTCCACAAGCCGACACCCGCCGCATGATTCGCCGCGGCGCGGTCGAACATCCGCCGGTAACGGTCAGCACGGTCGGCGTCGGGCAGGCTGGCCGGGTACCCGAACTCCTCGATGATCCACGGCTTGCCCGTCGATCCGCTGAACTGGGCCACCGCCGGAACAGTCTTGTTCGCGTCACCGGCGGTGTACACGTGCAGGGCGTTGATGTCGTTGTCCGGCAGCGAGAAGATCGCCCGCCAGTCGATCCCCGGGTCCCAGTCCAGATGACTCAGACCACCGGCGGTCAACAATTGACCCGGGGCGATCGAACGCCAGAACGCCTCGACGGTGCGGTAGAAACCGGTCAACTCCGCTGTTGTCAGCCCGTACGTGTTGTCGCCGCCGGTGATGCCGTCGACCTCGCCGGCGAAGCTGACCAGCGCGATGGTCGGGTCGTCGGCGTACCGGACACCGGTCGCGGTGTTGACCCGGTCCGCGGCGAACCTCAGGAAGGGCAGCCAGTCGACCGTGTAGGGATTTCCGCCCACCCGCTTGAGCAGGTTCCGGTAGGTGGAGAAGTCCAACTCGACGTGCAATCCGGCATCCGCGGCCGCGGCGATCAACCGGTCAACCGCCCGCCACCCCGTCTCGTCGAACGGCGCCGTGGCCGGGTCGCCGTTCACGTCGAGGAAGTCGGTGATCCGCACCGTGTTCAAGCCCAACGCACTGACCTGCGAGACCGCCGACTGCGGGTCGGCCAGGCCGTTGTATACCGTTCCCATCTCCAGTGACCAGGGCGCACCGTGCAGGCACAGCGCGGTGCCACAGACCCTCACCCTGGGCGCGGGGGTCGCCGTCACCGTCAAGGCCGCCAACACGAGGACAGCTGCCGCGGCGACGACCCAGTACCCCAGTGGGCGGCGGCGCCCTGTCCCGGGCGGACCGGTCGGCTCGGGTGTCCGGATTTCACGCGGCAGCTGACCCGTCCCTGATCGTTGTTGTGGGTGGATACGCCGACTCTAACCCGAGCCGCACACGACGGAGGGTCAGCTCGCTGCTCCGCCGAGCACCGACACGGCGGACACCTGATGTTGATCGGTGAGTCCTC
>JBBQJM010000434.1:0-3693 GCA_038325895.1 Mycobacteriales bacterium | reverse complement strand
TTCGGCCCTGCACCGGCGTCGAAACGGCCGGAAGTGGCGACTCGATCGATGGCAGGCAGGCGCGCTCAGCTGTCCAGTTCGCGGTGCCACAGGGTGTCCACGACACGCGCCACCGCCGTCGTCAACAGTCGCCGGAAGGTGCTGGACGGCAGGTCGAGCACCTCGGCCGCCCGTTCCAAGGTGGGCGCCGGTGACAGGTACGCCCGGTAGAGGACCCGCGCGAGTCTCCGGTCGGCGGGGGTCTGTCCCAGTGCCGCGGCGTCCGTGACGATCTGCTGCAATGCGGCGACCCGCTGGCCGGTGGACGCGTCCTTGCCGGCCCGGTCGGCGACGAGCCGGGAGCGCAGCAGCGGGTTGTCCCGAAGTCGGTCCGGTCGGGTCACGTCCCGCAGGGCCCGCTTGACGGCCGCGGCGAACTCGGCCTCGCCCAGCACGAGCAGCGCCGGAGCGGCTGCCGGCGCTCCGTCGGGCCCCTGGGTGCCGACTTCCTGCGCGGAGAGCCGCGCCACCCATGCCGCGGGCGGCACCACCCGCCAGTCGTGCCCGAACACGGCGTAGTCCTTCTCGCCCACGCGGAAGTCGGCTGCCGGCATCCTCCGCTGGTCGGCGTACTCGCACACCTGCTCCCACTCGTCGGGATGCGCGAACGGCACCAGGGTGACGGCCAAGCCCGCCGTCCCGAGGTAGTGTCGCGCCAGCTGCGTGGTGATCAGGCTCTGCACCGGCGAGACGGACTGGTAGGCCTGATCGGACATCCAGAACCGCACCAGCGTCACCCGCTCGCCCGGTCGCAGCGGGGCGTGCCGGGCCAGCTGCCGCCAGGCAGCGGCGACCGCCGGGTCGGCGGCCCGGTCTGCGGGCGGGATGTCCTCGACGGCGAGCAGGCACATCACCCCGGTCATCGTGCCGTTCCCGTCACGAACCACCCGCCAGGCGTCGGGCTGCTCGACGAACCAGTGCCGAGCAAGGGCAGCCGAGTCGGCGCCCTCGTGCCGATCGACCAACGCGCTGATCTCCGCCCGGTCGCCGGGCGTGGCCGGCTGCAACCTGCCGGTATCGGCGCCGGCATCCGGGGCCTGCAGGAACTGCCGCAACTGGGTGTGCAGGTACATCAGGTCCATCAAGATGCCGGTGTGCGCGACCGGGTCTGAGTCCTGGAGACGGTCCAGGTACTCCAGGTAGTACAGCCGGGCGCGGGTGTGTACGTCCACGTAGCGGTCCGGGTGCCGCCACCGCAGGTCCGACGCGAGCACATTGCGGGCCAGGTCGTGTAGGTACAGGCCGAGTGGACCCGGGTCGACGAACGGCAGTCCGCGCAGCCAGCCGAACAGGTCGGCGGCGTCCGGCACTCCCAGCAGCGCGGCGAGCAGCGGTTCGGTGACCACTCGGACCTGCGCGGACGCCTCCAGCACCCGCCGGTGGACCGGCGTCGGAGCGTCCCGCACCAGGGTGCCGAGCAACTCACCGATGACGTCCGCGGATTGGTCGGGGGCGAAGGTGCCGCGGTCCTTGAGCACCTCGCCGACAAGCGCGAGCGCGAGCGGGTGGCCGTGGGTGAAGTCGACGGCGGTGTCGTGTAGCGACTCCTGCACGCCGCGGCCGGACAGGTAAGCGTGGCATTCGCTGCGGCTGAGGTTCTGCAGGTTGATCACCCGGATCAGGTCGGCCCAACCCGGGTCGGTCCGCCAGCCGGCCGACGGCGGCCGTTGACCGGCGATGATCAACAGCGTGTCGGCCGGCAACAGCGGCGCGATCTCCTCCCGGATCCGGGCGTCGGAATCCGCGAGCACTTCGTAGGTGTCGAGCAGGACGACGGTGCGCGGCCGCCGGCCGTCGTCGGAGAGCAGCGGCGTCAGCCGGTAGCGCAGCGCGTCCACCGTCGGCGGGGTGTCCCTGGCGTCGATCGCCAGCACGTCGACGCCGGTTTCCCCGCAGAGCGCGCCGAACCGCCGCAGCAACGTGCTCTTGCCGACGCCGGCGGGCCCGTGCACGAAGAGCACGGCGACCATCGGTTCGGGCGAGGTGATCAGGGCGGAGAACAGCTCCAGCTCCGCCACCCTGCCGACGAAGCCTCGCCGGCGGGCGGCGGCGATCCGATCGGCCATTCTCGGGGCCATCGCCGGCTCCTTGAGCTTCGGGGTTGATTCGGGACTAATCGGGCACCGCTCTAGTGCTCGGGTATACCGCGAAGCAGCCCCGCCCGTCATCCGGGGCTCAGTGCCCGGGTTTCTGGATGTCGGTCTGCACCGACACCGCGAGCCCGCCGATTCCGTAGCCGTCGGTCCGCAGCTGGGCGGTTGGGAGCTGCGGGGAGGAACCGAGCGGCGAGTGCTGTTCGCCGGCCTGCGCAGCGGCCGCGCCGGCGATGCCGATGGTGGCCGCTGCTGCGATGGCCAGTGCGGCGCCGGCGATCCGCGGCAGCGTGGCGAGATGGCGGTTCATCGCGATCCTCAGAACTCGTAGTCGGAACGGACCTGCAGGGTCACCGTGGTGTTCGCGGTGCCGGTGTTCTGCGCGCAGACGCTGTAGTAGCCCGGACCGGGGAAGGTGCCGTAGGCCGACCGCAGCTCTCCGGACCAGGCGTTCACCCGGGTCGGCGTGTTCTGGATGATCACGCCGTTGCGCAGCAGCTTGAACTTGGCGCCCTGGTTGGTGGCGTACCCGTCCGCGCGGGCCTGGTAGCTCGCGTACTGGCTGGCGCTGCACACGCCGTTGCCCGGCGTCAGCACGGTGGAGCTGGGCGGGCCGGCCTGGGCGGCGGCGGCACCGGCGAGGGTGATGGCCGCGGCCGCTCCGGTGGCCAGGACGGCGGTGGCGATGCGGGCGGAAAGGCGAGTGGTCATGGCGGTTCCTCCGGGGATCCGGTGATCGGGACCCTGGTGGCTCCGATCTGCGACGAAGAGAAAGGTAGATCCGCCGTCCGCTCAGTTTCCAGACCGAAATCCGCTCACTTTCCGCTCAGATGCCTCCCGGGCCATGCCTTCCCACGACATTCGCAGCGGCCCACCGATCTCGCCCTCGGGCAGCACAGACTGAGCGTGGGCGAGAACTGTGCATGCGCTGAAGAACGCCCGAGCTATCCGGCCTCTTCGTGGTTGTCACCATCTGGCAATGGGTCAGCACCGATGATGACGCCCGCTGTCCGACATGGTTTGTCCGAACGGACATGCCAGGCATGCATCACGCCCCTCTCCACTACGGAATCCCCTGGAGTCAGGTGTACTTCGGTTCCATCCTCTAATTCCAAGTCGATCTCGCCATCAAGTATGACGATATAGTCGATGGTCGGCGACGCATGCATTGCGAAATCGCCGCCGGCCGCAAACTCCATCAGTCGAAATCGACTTTCGCCGGGTTGAAGGGCCAAGTCGAATTGCTCGAATTGCTCTGTGATTTCACGGTAGCTCGAACAGTCAGGGAAGACCGGGTCCGTCGCCCATACCTCAGCGGTTTGGAGGTCCGACCCATCACCGCCAAACACTGTCGGCGGGACGCCATCGTGCATCACCGTGGACTTGCCGTCACGTATCCCGGTCACTACTCGGCGAAATCTCGATTGGGTGCGGCTCTACTGGAGGGACGTCGCGGGGCTGCCGTCCAGGGCGTGGTGGATGGCAATGGGTGCCGGGGTCGACGCGTTGTGTATTCAGGATCGGTTGTGGGTTAAGGCTTGTCGGTCCAACCTTCGGCCGT
>JBBQJM010000433.1:0-3698 GCA_038325895.1 Mycobacteriales bacterium | reverse complement strand
CTGCGCTGTCCCGCTCAGATGTCCTTCCTGGCAGGATATCTCGCTGGGCAACCGGAAGCTGGGTGCCTGCGCGGGTTCGTGATCGATGATTTCGGCCCGGTGATTGGGCCGCACCCGGCGTGAGTACCGGCGGATCGTTGGATCACCGACATCCCCCACCGACCCGGGAATAGGCGATCGACCGGCACTGGCGTGCCGGTCATTCGTTGGCAGAATTACTTGCGGTGACGAGAGATGTCGTTCGTGCGGAAACGTGGGTAGAAATCACCCGTTGGTGCGGGCCACCTTCCGCGCTGCTGATCATGGCTCGCTGAATATGAGGATTGTTGCCCGGTCGCACCGGTGCGCGAGTGGAATGGCACGACGCTTGTGGTCGTCGTGCTACTGATCCTGCTCGGCGGGCCGCGCGCGTACCGGGTTGCCGTCGACGCGCCGTCGTTGGTCTGCACCGCGACGTCCCCGTGAGGTCGGCCGTCTGGCAGCGGCGCCTTGTTGTGCCGCCGATCCGGTGGCCCGCACTGCCATGGATCTTCCGGGTTCGCCCCTGCTGACGGGCCGGCGTGGCCGTACTTTTCACTCTGCCGGAATTGCGATGTCATCAGTTGGGGTACGAACTCGTGACGCTGGCGATTTCCGGTTCGTTCCGGCTGTTTCTTTGCTGACTTCCGGAAGCGGAATTTCACGAAAGAGGCAGGCCCGGACACGCAGGGTAGGCGAATGCCGGTAGGGGTTCTCGATGGGTATTGTCTGATGCCTCACATCAATCCTCGGACAGGTACTTCTGGGCAATTCGCCACGGCGGGCGGGGGTGACTCGCGCGTTTTCGGGGGTGTTCCAGCCTTACTTGTTCTGCGATACAGGTTGCCGGACAGCCACTGTCGGGCTCCTCGGGGCGTGCACCGCAGCGTGCGCACTGGGGCGTTTTGAGGGGTTTCACGGGCTTGGTGACGGGATCGAGCGATCTTGGGTGAGGGGGAATACGATCAGCGTTGTGTTTCTGTGAATGACACGTCGCCGGGAAACCTGTATGTCACGGGTCTTGCCCGGGGCGGATCCACCGGCTGTGGCGAAATCGCTGCACCGGTCGATGATTGGGCGTCGATGACTGTGGGCCAATCAACAAGGAGCGGCGGCGGTGGCCCGGCCGATTCGACGCTTCTCGCGGATTCGTGGAATCGGGCGAGCCAAGTCTGGCAAAGGGAGTTGAAGGGGCGGATGGCACCATGATCAGGAAGCTTCTCGTGGCCACACTGGCCGCAGTCGTCGCAACCACCACGACAGGGCAGATGGCCCTCGCCGGTGCACCGCCGGGAGTTCAGGGGGAGACGGCCGCGCCGGCGGTGGCGCCGGCGGCCGATCCGCTCGTCGACGCCGCGTCCGCGGCGGCGCCTGTTGCTGCTGCCCCGGCAGCGGCGCCGAGTCCGACGGACCCGACGAAGATTCCGCACTATTTCGGTCCCTACCCGAACTGGGCCAACAGCCCGCAGACGCTGTCGGACGCGATCGTCACGATCGGTCCGGGCGCTCCGACCCCCGTGACATTCGGCAACTCACTCACCGAAGGCGCGTTCGCCACCGACTCGGTGGCGGCGGCGGGAGCCTTGAGCCCGATATTTGTGGTCCTGCCGAATTCCAAGCTTCCGGCGGGTATGTTGCATGACTTCCAGACCTGGAATCAGGTGAATCTGGGGGGGAGTCCGATGCCGTCGGCGGGGAATGTGTTCCACGCCTACGTGCTCCGGCCGGGCGCCGCGCCCAATTCCTTCACCGTTGTCTATGACAGTGGGCTGCTGACCGTGCCGACGGTCGCCGCCGGCGAGGTCTCGACGTTCACCCTCGCGACGCCCGTTGCCGTGCAGAACGACGACGTGATCGGCTTCTACGGGCAGGGCATTCCATTGGACACGCCGGTCACGACCAACGCGGACCTGACGAGCACCCCGGCCACCGCGAATCCGGACCATGTCACCGCGCAGGCACCGGTCAAGGGCGCCTCGATGACGCTGGGTGTCGACGCCGGGTTCCCGGCCCCGAGCCAGGATCGTAGCTATTCATTCGCGGCCACCGTGACCCCCAACGCCCCCGATCCGCGCACCGTTGCTGAGGCAACGGCCACGGTGGAACCGAAGACGGGAGGCGTCTCCGGTATCACCCTCACGAACCCCGGCGCCGGCTACGTGGTCCCGCCGAACGTCTCGATCACCAGCCCAGGAGTGACGCCGACCGCGGCGGCCACGGCGACCGCGCAGATCTCCGCCGGCGTGATCACCGACATCTCGGTGAACGAAGCCGGATTCGGTTTCAGCAAACCCGCCGTCACGATTTCGGGCGGCAACCCCACCCCCGGCTCCGAAGCCACCGCGGTGGCCAGCGGCGGCGTGGACAACGTCACTGTCAATCCCGGCGGTGGCGGCATCTACCAGGTCCAACCCATTGTGCAATTCAGCCTGCCGGACCTTCCCGGCGGGGTGAGCGCGACCGCGACGGCGACGATGGTTCCGCTGGACCCCGCAGCCAGCCCCCCGACGTCCACGATCTCTGAGGTCACGGTGGTCGACGCCGGCTCCGGTTACACCTCCGCCCCGACGGTCACCATCACGGACGGAACCCTCACCCAGGTCGCCCCGACCCCGGCCGCCACCACGGCGACCATCGGCATCGGCAGGATCGACGTCACCAAGGGTGGCCAGGGTTACGATTCCGCGCCGGATGTGGCGATCAACGACACGGTCGGGACCGCGGACAAGGGTGCGAGCGCGACGGCATCGGTGGCCGTTCTCGGTGCCGTCACCGGCATCACCGTCACCCAGGCCGGTTCCGGGTATCTCACTCCGGGTCTGAAGAAATTCGTCGACACCCTTCCCGGCACGACCGAGGCCACCAAGAACGACCTCGGTCAGTACATCCCCACTGCGGTCCCGGACACCACCACGTACCCGGGTACGGACTACTACGAGATCGCCGTCGTCCAGTACCGGATGAAGTTCCACCGGGACCTGCCGGCCACCCTGCTCCGCGGGTACGTCCAGCTGTCCACCAGTGTGGTGCCCGGCAAGCGTGTGCCGTTGACCAACGCCAACCTCAACCCGACCCTGCCTGGTGCGTCGATCCCGACCTACACGGGCGTGGACGATCCGCACTACCTCGGGCCGACAATCACTGCCACCAAGGACCGGCCGGTCCGGGTGCTGTTCCGCAACCTGCTGCCGACCGGCACCGGCGGGGATCTCTTCCTGCCGACGGACACGTCATTGATGGGTTCGGGCGCAGGCCCGGACATGATGAAACTGGACCCCAACGGCGTGCCTATCGACATGGCGGCGGACCAGGGCAGCGTCCTGGACGGCGTGCGTAATCCGATGTGCGCCCAGGATCCCAAGCCGACCACCTGCTACTCGGAGAACCGCGCCACCCTTCACCTCCACGGCGGCATCACCCCGTGGATCAGCGACGGCACACCGCACCAGTGGGTCACCCCGACCGGGGAGAATACCGCGTACCCGAAGGGCGTCAGCGTCAGCAACGTGCCGGATATGCCCGATCCCGGCCCCGGTGCTGAGACCTTCTTCTACACCAACCAGCAGAGCGCTCGGATGATGTTCTACCACGACCACTCGTGGGGCATCACCCGGCTCAACGTCTACGCCGGTGAAGAAGCCGGATACATGATCACCGACGACACCGAGCAGAAACTGATG
>JBBQJM010000432.1:0-3701 GCA_038325895.1 Mycobacteriales bacterium | reverse complement strand
GCCCTGTCGCTGACCTTCTTCCCCGAACTGTTCGCCGTCCGCACCGACATCGGCCGCTGACCCCCGTTTCGCACCCACATTCATCGGCCACGTCAGTGCCGTCTCCGGTGCCCGTCGCATCCGGGCCAGAAAGGAACACCGCGTCGATGTCCACCGCCGTGACCGCCTTCGACCGCGACCGCGCCGTGGCGCTCGACGACACAGACCCCTTGGCGCATTTCCGTGATCGCTATCTGCCGCAATCCGCTGATGTGGTGGCCTATCTCGACGGCAATTCCCTGGGTCGCCCACTCACCTCCATCGCATCGGCATGGTCGTCGTTCGCCGCCGACCAGTGGGCGAATAGGCTGATCAGGGGATGGTCCGAGGGCTGGATGGAGTTGCCGGAGATCGTCGGTGACGAGCTCGCCGCGGCAGCCCTCGGTGCCGCGCCCGGCCAGACCGTCATCGCCGATTCGACGACGGTGAATTTCTACAAGGCGATGCGGGCGGCGCTCAATCTCCGTCCCGACCGGCGGCGCGTCATCCTCGACCGGGACAACTTCCCCACCAACCGCTACGTGGTGGAATCGCTGGCCAAGGACCTGGGCCTCGAACTGGTGTGGTTGCAGCCGCAGCCCGACCACGGCGTCACCGCCGAGATGGTCGCGGCTGAGGTCGACGAGCGCACCGCAGTGTTGACCTTGAGCCACATCGCCTACCAATCAGGATATCTCACCGATATGCGGTCGATCACCGAGATCGCCCACGCTGCTGGTGCTCTCGTGGTCTGGGACCTGTGCCATTCGGTGGGGTCGACCGAGATCCTGCTCGACGGCTGCGACGTCGACTTCGCGGTCGGCTGCACGTACAAGTTCGTCGGCGCCGGGCCGGGCGCGCCGGCGTTCGGGTACGTGAACCGGCGCCACCACGACCTGCTCGACCAGCCGATCTGGGGCTGGCTCGGCAGGGCGGACTCGTTCGAAATGGAGCAGGGCTATCTCCCGGCCCGCGGCATCCGCCGCATGCTGTCCGGAACCCCGCCGATTCCGGCGATACTCGCGGTCCGCGAAGGCGCGGCGGTGATCGCCGAGGCCGGTATCGGCGCGATCCGCGCGAAAGCGGTCGCGCTGACCGATATGGTGGTGACACTGACCGATGAATGGCTTGTCCCGCAGGGATTCTCGCTCGGTTCGCCGCGAAACAGCAAAGCCCGCGGCGGGCACGTCAGTGTGATCAGGGCCGATGCCAGGGAAGTCTGCGCACGGCTGATCGACGCCGGTGTGCTGCCGGATTTCCGCGCCCCGTCGAGCATCCGTCTCGGATTATCGCCGTTGCCAACGACTTTCGCCGAGGTCTGGGACGCGATGGATCGGATGCGCGAGCTGACCCGGTGATGGTCGCCGCCACCGGCTCCGCCGTGCTGCCACCGGAGCGGGCCGGCTCGCCCGGCTCGCTGATCGTCTCGTTTGCCGGCAGCTACCTGCGCGAATTGGGTGGCTGGATCTCCGTCGCGGACCTCATCCGCTGCCTGAACGCCGTCGACGTCGGGGATTCGTCGGTCCGGCAGGCTCTGATGCGGTTGAAGTCGCGAGGATTCCTTGCCGCAGAACGCCGATCGACCGACGCGGGCTACGCGCTGACCGATGCCGGTGTGCACGACCTGGAGACCGGCGACCGGCGGATCTTCCGGCACGGCCAGGCCGGTGAGGACGACGGCTGGGTGCTGGCCGTCTTCTCGGTGCCGGAAACCGATCGTCACCTGCGGCACCGGCTCCGCACCGAGCTGTCTTGGCTGGGTTTCGGAACCGTCAGTCCGGGAGTCTGGGTCGCGCCGGGTCCGATGGCTGGTCCGTCACGAGACCTGCTGGCGGCGGCGGGCTTGGATCAGTACGTGACGTGGTTCCAGGCGCGCCAGCTGGGAGAGGTCGATGTTGCGGCATGGTGGGACCTGTCCGGCCTGGAGGCTCAGTACGCGGATTTCCTGTCCCACTGGCGCTCTCCCGACAACGGCGGCCTGCCGTCGGATGAGGTGGCGTTTGCACGTTACCTCCGGCTGATCGATGCCTGGCGATTGTTCCCGCGAATGGATCCCGGCCTGCCGGCTTCGTTGCTTCCCGCGGAATGGCCGGCCCGTCAGGCCTGGGAGGTGTTCCGGGACTTGCGCGAGCAGTGGTCCGGGCCCGGATGGCGGTTCGTTCGATCCGTCACCGGCCGTCGCGCGAACCTGCCGCCCTGACGGGGTCACGGGGTTGCCCCGCTACTCCCGCTACTCCCGCTACTCCCGCTACTCCCCGGTGAGCCCGTCCACCGATTCCCGGAGGAGGTCGGCGTGGCCATTGTGCCGCGCGTATTCCTCGATCATGTGGACCACGATCCACCGCAGACTCGGCGCCTGCGGTCCCCACGAACTGGGGATTCCCTTGGCTTTCCGGTCGAGTCCGCCGTCGGCGAGCGCCTGCGTGACCAGAGCGCGCGAGCGTGCGACGGCGTCCTGCCAGATCGTGTGCAGCTTGCACCGGGGGTGTCCTGGACGGCCGAATGCCAGTCCCAGTCCCCGTCGGCCGTCCAGTCCACTGTGTGCCATGGCGGTTCGGGATCCCGTCCGAGCAGCCGTCGGGAGAACCACTGGTCTTCGACGTACGCCAGGTGTTTGAGCATCCCGCCCAGGGTCATCGACGATGCGCCGACCGTCGCCTGCAGGCCGGCCGTGTCGAGCCCGCTCGTTTTCCCCGCCAGAGTGGCACGCTGATACTCCAGGAAGCCCAGGACGGTGGCGGTCTCGGCCGCTGCCACCGGCGGTTCCGGGCGGCCATGATCGTCCAGGTCCGTCATGCGCACCGAGTGTAGGTCGCATCGTCAGAAGTCGAAGAGCACCCCGACGAAGATCACCGTGGTCACCACCGCAAGGACCCAGATGACCCAGATACTGATCTTGGCCGCACCCGCCAGCGGCAGCGGCGCATCGGGCAACGCCTCGGGTGCAATGCACGCCCGCGTGGGGTCGGCAGGATCGTGAAACACCGCGATCAACGCGCCCGGCCTGGGCATTCCGGCCGCCTCGATCCTGGACGTGAAGGTCACCTCGCGTCCGTCGACGGATTGGAAGGTGATGACCGGCCGGTGCCGGCGCCCGCCGGGACTGTTCCCGCCGCGATGGGAAACCCGTTCGTCCACAACCACTCCGCGCGCCGGAAGCCAGCCCTCGGGAACGGTGGTGATCCGCCGGCCACGCTCGGCGCTGCGGACCTCGCGGGTCCCCAAGACCGCCACGATCACCACGGGGGTGACGAGCAGCATGAGGGCCAACCATGCTGGCATCAGTCGATGATGCCCTGTCATGCGCCGGGTGGACGCCGTACCCCGACTCAGTACGGGACGACGACGGGCGCGGGATCCCGTCGGTGAGGCCTGCCGCGCGCCGTTTCACGCCGTGCCAAGCTGCCGGAGCACACGCTTACTGCCCCTGCGCCACCTCCGACCGTGGTTCGCCCTCGGGCACCGGCACCGGGATCAGCACGGTGCTCAGCATCCGGCGAGTTCGCCCAGCGCCGGGTCCATGGCCGGCCCGGGCCTGCACGGCCGCCGCGATCTCGGTGACCATCTCCTCCAGTTCTTCCGTGGTGAGCCAGAGGCCCACGGTGCGGTACCCGGCGCCGTCCCGCTCCAGTTCGACGTCGCCGGTGTCGATGTACCGATCGACGTCGGCCAGCACCCCGGCC
>JBBQJM010000431.1:0-3716 GCA_038325895.1 Mycobacteriales bacterium | reverse complement strand
TCACCGACAACGCCGGCACCACCAACACCACCAGCACACCCGTCACCGTGACCGCCGCCACCGAGGCACCCACCGCGGCGTTCACCTCGGCGGCGACCAACCTGAAGATCGACGTCGACGGCACCACGTCGACCGACACCGACGGCACCGTCGCCTCCTACGCCTGGAACTTCGGTGACAGCAGCACCGGCACCGGCGCCACCGCCTCGCACACCTACGCGGTGGCCGGCACCCACACCGTCACGCTCACCGTCACCGACAACGCCGGCGGCACCAACACCACCAGCAAGACCGTCACCGTGACCGCGGCGGCTCCGGCCGCCATTGCCACCGACCTGTTCGCCAGGACGGTCGCAAGCGGTTGGGGGACTTCGGATCTCGGTGGGGCGTGGACGCTCAACGGCTCGTCGTCGCTGTTCTCGGTCAATGGCTCCGCCGGACAGATCAAGATGGCGTCCGCCGGCGCCGGGCCGTCGGTGTACCTGAACACGGTGTCGGCGACGGCGCTCAACGGCTCGGTGGACATCGCGCTGGACAAGCTGCCCACCGGCTCCGGGGTCCAGGGCAACGCCATCCTCCGGCGGGTCGGCACCACCAACTACCTGGTGAAGCTCCGCCTGATGCCGACGTCGACCAGCATCCAGCTCTCCAAAGTGGTGGCCGGTGTCGAGACCGTGCTGAGCACCCAGACCGTCACCGGTCTGACATACGCGCTGGGCGACCAGGTGCGGCTGTCCTTCCAGGTGAAGGGCACCTCGCCGACCACCATCTCGGCCAAGGCATGGAAGGTCGGAACCACGGAGCCGACCGCTTGGCGGGCGACCGTGACCGACAGCGACGCCGCTCTTCAGGCGGCCGGGTCGGTCGGGCTGCAGGCTTACCTGACCAGCTCGTCCACCAACGCCCCGGTGGTGGCCTCGTTCGACAACCTGTCGATCACCCCGGTCACCCCCTGAGCGATCCGCAGTCCCACCACGCCGCCCCGTCTCGCAGCCTGCGAGGCGGGGCGGCGTGCTGTGCGGCGATCAGTTGATCCGCAGGCCCCGGAACGCAGCCCTGCCGTCGGACGAGGTCCTGCCCAGATGCAGATAGCCGTCCGGCACCGGCACCGACGCCGTCACGGCTGTGCCGCTATCGGTCCGCGACGCGGCGATGCCGTCGGCGGTGGTGGTGATCCGCAACCGCGCCCATTGGCCCGTGGCCAGCGGCGGCGAGGCGGCCGAGGAAAGGAGCTCACCGTCCAGGCTGCCATTGCGATGCCGGTAGAGCCCGAGCTCGCCGTTGGCCCGCAGGATGACATGCCAGCCGTCTCCGGCTCCCAGCCGATCCTCGTAATAGGAGTCGTCGCCGCGTCCGAACACGACACTCAGGCTGTCTGACCTCGATTGCGGCAACGCCTGCCAGCACCCGTCAACCTCGATGACGGTGCCCGGCGTCGAGGTGGGAATCGGGCCGCACTGGCCCATGGTCAAGAAGTGCTGGGTGCCCTTGGCCGCTAGCACCACCTCACCGGTCGGGGTGAAGACGGGCGCATAGCCGTCCCAGGACGGGTTCTTGGTCATCTCACCGGACGCGATTGCCAGGCCGGCCCAGGCATCGGCGGACACCGGTGGGACGACACCCGCGACGTAGCCGTAACTCGAGCAGATGGCACCTTGCACGCCGAAGGCGAAGAAGTGCTCGGCGTCCGACCGTCGGTGCAGCGGGAAGACCCACACCGGTATCCCGGTCCGCACGGCCGCCGCCACGATGGACTCCGGCAGGAATGATCCGGCGCCGTCTGTCGCCGGCAGCACCAGGCAATCGCGGAGCGGATTCAGCCTCCCAGCCGCTGCGCTGATCACGGCCGGGGTGGCGTCATCGGCCGTGCCGAAGTAACAGAACACCGGATACCCCTGGGCGGTGGCCGTGGCGAGATCATCACTGGGGTAATAGGTCTTGACGATGACCGACTCGCGCAACCCCATGCGCTCCACCATGGCCATCATCGGCGCGTAGGCCTGCGGCACCTTCGCCTCGATCGCCAGCACCACGGCGCCACCGAATGAGCGCAGGACGTCCTCGAACAACGGCACCGACGGCGGGTTGTCCGTCCACGCCTGGCCCAGGCGCGGCTGCCAGATCCGGATCAAGTCCAGCACCGACGATGGCTGGTCGATGATCGTCCCGGTGCCGGTTGTCGTCCGGTCATAGGTCGGATCGTGCATGCAGATGAGCACATCGTCGGAGGTGATGCCGACGCTGATCTCCAGGCAGGTAGCGCCCCAGTCCACCGCGGCCTGGTACGCGGGCATGCTGTGTTCGGGCAGCACATCACCAGATCCGCGATGCGCGACGTAGTACCGGGAACCGCGAGCGGCGGCCCACTGCTGCACAGCGCCCGAAGGGGCCGCGGACGCTGCGCAGCCGGCCAGCACGCCGGATACAGCGAGTGCGCCGGTCGCCGCGGTGAGACCGCCCGCCCGCAACAGCGTGCGGCGGGAGACCGCCCGGTCGTCGCCGCTCATCCCCCAGCCTCCAAGGCCGCCGGCGCGTTCGGTGACAAACACGGTGGCCGACAGTTGAATTCTACGGACAGGGCGCAGCCGCGGCCTGGATCACGACGCTGACTCGGGTACAGGTCGGCCATCGTCAACTCAGCGGCATGACAACTACTCTGGGGAGTCGCTCGTCTGCCGGTACGCCCATCCGGGCGCCATTCTCCCGTGCATGCCCCCCTAGGCGGCGCTCTTGCTCACCTAGCGTATAAAAAGATCGGGGGCTGTTTGAGCTAGATTGTCGGAAATGGGGTCGCGCTCGTGGACCAGGAAGGACCGCCACGCGTGGTGTCGGTGCGTGACGGACTCGTCTCGCAACGGCAATCCATTGCGGATGCCGAGCCGGTACCCGTCCAGCGAAACCCGCACGGCCCGCTGGCGTATCCGGTAGAGCTGGGAACCGTGCTCGTCGCCGATCATCGACCCGCAACCCGGATGCGACTGTCGGATGCTCTGCGCGACAACGGTTTCATTCACGTCTTGCAAGCAGATTCGATCGCCGAACTGGACACGATGGTCGCTAGCGAACCCGCTGGAGAGCTGGTTCTGATCAGCCTCGAGTTCGGGCCCGCAGCGGACCGGGTGATCGGAGATCTGGTACACGCGGGGTGGCCCAGGGTGCTGGTCACCGTTCCCTTCAACGATTCCGCACCGGTGATCCGGGCCATCGGCGCGGGCGCTTGCGGATTCCTGCGGGGCGCACCTGCGAGGCCAACGGCCCCCCATGAGCCGGTCGCGGATTATCACCTGAGCGACCGGGAAATCGAGCTCGTCAGATTGGTCGCGGACGGCCGGTCGAACCGGTCGATCGGACAACAGCTTGGCATTTCGATGCTCACTGTCAAAAGTCACCTGGCCCGGATCAGCCGGAAGTTCGGCACTGGCGACCGTGCCCACATCGTGGCCAAGGCTATGCGCGCCGGCACGATCCGGTGATCAGCCCGGAGCGACCACCAGCTGCCAGGGCACCCCGTCGACGCGCACCAGGGAACCGCGTTCGGTAATGGCGCACAGCACACCATCATCGCGATTGTCGATGAACAGACGCCTGACGACCGCATGGTGACCGATGCCAAGATCCCACACCCTCGTGCTCTTCGGAGGAGTCCACGGGCTGCTGGCATCGGTGACGAACTTGCCGTCCGGAAAAATAACCCCCCAGCGGTGAAGTCCGTTGCC
>JBBQJM010000430.1:0-3721 GCA_038325895.1 Mycobacteriales bacterium | reverse complement strand
TGGGCTCCTGCTCGGAATGAGGCCAGCACCGACCGGACCCAGCTGGTCAGCGCGTCGATCGACTCTCGATCCAGCCGGGAGACACCCAGGACCGGGCGGCCGTCCCGGGCGGCCTTGCCGTCCGCGATCATCGCCGGCACGGTTGCCTACGACGCCGGCGGCATCGCCTCGTCGTGGACTGTTCGCGCCCGGGTCGCCGACGGCGGTGCGTTGACCTGGGCGGCCGAGCCGTTCGTCGTCGCAGGCGGGGCGAACACGTTGCGCAGCACGGTGATCGACCTGGGCGCAGGTGCGGTGGCGTACGTTCGGGAGACTGTGGTGCTGGGCCGGACGGGGGAAGCCGGGGGAGTGGTCAGGTCGCGGCTCACCGTCACCCAGGCCGCCGGGCCCGTCCTCGTGGAGGACATGGACCTGCGCGAGGTCGGCACCCGCTCGTTGCCTGGAATCCTCGGCACGGCCCGGGTGATCGACACCGTCGGGCTGTTCGGTGCGCGCGCGCCGGCGGACCCGGCGGTGCCACCGGGCTGCCGGTTCGAGCTCGACGTTCCGGGAACTCTGGCGCGGGCTTTGACGTCTCAAGTCGACCGATCGCCGCTGTCCTCGATAGCCAGCGCGTGGCAGTCCGTCGCCAAGACGGCCGCGGTCACCAGGGCAGTCCCCGACAGGCCACCCTGAACCACCAGGGGCGGGTCATGACAGGGCGCACGGCACGCCGGTCGGCCGCCGACGATGCGTCAAGCGGCAACCGTGGACGTCGAACCCGACGGCAAGAATCCGACTGCGCCGGTGGTAGTTGGGTGAGGCTGTCGGCGGGATCAGCCGCTGCTGGCTGTTGCCGATGCCGTCACCGGGGTCTTGATCGGCGTTCCGTCGACCCCGACGACCCACCACATTCCGCCCTGCTGGGTGAGCCCCTGACCGGTCGTCTGGCCGGGATCCGAGTCCTCAGAGAACGTGTACAGCGGGTGCCCGCCGTACAGCACCTGGGTGATCCCGTCGGTCCGGGTCGAGGTCGACAGCTCCTTATCGACGGCATCTCCGGCAGCGTTGGGGTCACCGGTGGTGGCCAGCGGGGGCCAGGTCGTCGCGCAGGTGTCGTAGCACCCGGAGGTTCCTTCCGGATCGGCGTCGAACGCGTACAGCGTCCGGTTCTGGCCGTCGACCAGGAAGACGCCCAAGCTGCCGCTGGTCGTGCTCACCTGGGCGGCAGAGGCCGCGGCGTTCGATCCGGTTGGGGTTGGCGTCGACCTCGCCGTTGGTGACGTGCTGTTGCATCCCGCCATCAGCATGGCGGCGGCGGCCAGCGCGCCAACCCGCGCGGCGACCGATCGCGTACTGCTCCGTCTACCGGACATCCGTGGTCCCCCCTGTGGCCCAGCTCTGTGCCGGAAGCCTATTCCAGCGGCCCGGCAGCCGAGACCGACGGGAACCCTCAGTGCCGGCGCCCGCCGCCGCCCGGCGCGGCAGCCCACCATCGGGCTGCCGCATCCGGACATCGGGCGGCTCACAGCTCGGTGGCGGACTCCGCTCGCCGGTGGATGTCGGGCAGGCTGGATCGATACGTCTCGCCCAAGGTGCGCAGGGTCTCGGGATCGATCTCCCCGTTCACCCGCAGCCGGGCCAGTCCGCCGTCGGGGAAGACGTCGAGCCGCACGTGCGTCACCGGCGCTGTCGATGCCGCGCCGAAGAAGTGCCGGGTGTCGGGTTGCAGTCGGGTCTTCGGTACCAACTCCACCCAGGCCGCGTCGTCCTCGAGATCGGCTGCGGTGGAGTCGATCCCGCGCAGGGACGCCCAGCCGGCGGAGTTGCCGATGAAATAGGACGTGTCGATCTCGACCCTGCGCAAGGATCCGCGGGCGGCCAACCGGACCGTGACGTGGTCGTTGCCACTGTCCCGACGCCGGGTGTTCTCCCACCCGTCGCCCATGATGTGCGCCCGGTCCGGGCGCAGAATGTTCAGCGGCGAGGAATAGAACATGTTCGAGCAGTCGATGACGGTCCCGGCGTTCTCCAGCCCGGCCAGATCGATGGTGCCGGTCAGCAGCCGGGGATCGGGCATCGGGTCGCCGTGTACCCGGAAACGGGCCACGCCACCGTCCGGGTAGATGGTCAGCCGGACGTGCGTGTACCGGTGCGCGTCGCTGATGTCGAAGGGATTTCTCACTGTCCCCCTTCACTTCCGACTTCTCCACCAGGGTGACCCAGGTCGCCGCGGTCAGCTCATCGGTGGTCGGGAAGCCCTCGATGCTCGTCGCCTCCACCGAGATGAACGGCGGGTAGTTGCCCTTGAACCAGGCCGTGTCGACGACGACCCCGTGGATGACCCCGGGCACCCCGAGCCGGACGATGGCGTAGTCGAAGCCGGGTTCGCGCCGGCGGCGGGTCTCCCAGCCGTCGTAGATCTTGCCCTTGTGTCCGAAGCTCTCGGTGGAGAACACCGCCGGTTCCGGCTTGATCAGATTCTCCCGCTCGGCGAACAATTCGTCGTTGGCGTAGACGACGCTGCCCGCCAGTGTGCGGGATGCCAGATCCGGCAACGGCCGGAAATCATGTGTCCTCATACCTCTCCTCTTCTCAGTCCTCTGCTCAGGAGACGGCCGCGGCGGTCCCGTTCGTCTCGACATCAGCGCTGATGTCGAGTCAACGAAGCCAGGTGCTTCGCACCCGCCCCGTGAGCGTTCGGCTGGCGTACGGCGTCACGGCGTTCCTGTGATACAGCACTTTTGGATCCACCACCAGGGTCTCGTCCGGGGCGAAGACCGCGAAGTCCGCGTCCTTGCCCACCGCGATGGAGCCCTTCTGATCCAGGCCCACCTGGGCGGCCGGTCGCACCGCCATCCACCGGATGACGTCGGTCAGCGAATGACCGCGCCGGCGGGCCTCGGTCCAGATCGCCGGCAGGCCCAGTTGCAGGGATGAAATCCCGCCCCATGCGGCCGCGAAGTCACCGATGTCCAGCCGCTTCAGCTCCGGCGTGCAGGGTGAGTGGTCGGACACGATGAAATCGATGGTGCCGTCGGCGACGGCCGCCCACAATTCGTCCCGGTTCGTCGCCTCCCGGATCGGCGGGCAGCACTTGAATTCCGTTGCCCCGTCAGGAATCTCCTCGGCGGCAAAGATCAGGTAATGCGGGCAGACCTCCGCGGTCAGCCGCAGGCCATCGCGTCGCGCCGACCGGATCATCGGCAGCGCATCCGCGGATGACAAATGCAGGATGTGCAGCCGACCTCCGGTCCAGCGGGCGGCCTCGATCACCTCGGCGATGGCCAGGTTCTCGGCGCCACGCGGCCGGGAGGCCAGGAACCCGCCGTACCCACGGCCGTCCGCGCTCGGCGCGTGCTCCAGGGCGTGCCCGTCCTCGGCGTGCACGATCATCAGGCCGTCGAACTCCGCGACCGCGCGCACCGCGGAGACGAACTCCGGGGGCTCCAGGCGCGGGAACTCATCGACACCGGAAGCGGCCAGGACGCACTTGAACCCGAACACCCCGGCATCGTGCAGCGAGCGAAGGTCGCCGATGTTGCCGGGAATAGCGCCGCCCCAGAAGCCGACATCGACGAAGCAGTTCTCTTCCGCCGCTTTGCGTTTCACCTCGAGGGCTGCGACATCGACCGTCGGGGCAGGCTGTTCAGCGGCATGTCGACGATCGTGGTGACACCGCCCGCGGCGGCCGCCCTGGTGGCGCTGGCGAAGCCCTCCCACTCGGTGCGACCGGGGTCAT
>JBBQJM010000429.1:0-3744 GCA_038325895.1 Mycobacteriales bacterium | reverse complement strand
CTAGTTCCAAGGTCCTATTGCAGATCCGCGGTAGCGCGGCCAGGATTCACCCACGTCGACAATGATCACTCGCTCCCCCCGGCGGGTGATCCGCCGACGTTGTTCCGCTACGCAGTCGGGGCGCGGCGGGCACAGCCACGTGAACATCCGGCGACTGTAGACATCCGGCGACTGTGAACTATCCGGCGGCCCTGGTGGTGTGCCTGATGGCTGCCGGGTCGTTGAGGGGCGATACGGCGGCCTCGAGGTGTTCTTCTGCCACGGAGCGCTCCAGCGACGATCCACCACAATTCCCCAAACGTGCTGCCGGCAGTAGCTGCCGATGCGCACTACGTCACGAAACGCCGGGTTTCGACCGATTCGAGATGCCGATGACGCGCACGGACACCACGCTGGTGCTGGGCTGTCACCCATCGGCGAGAGCCCACCGACCGAGGGGGCCTCCGTGCGCATCCGATCCTTGGCGACCTGTGTGATTCTCGTCCTTTTGGGACTGCATGTCCCGACCGTCGCCGACGCTGCGACCCGCGTAGCCGTTGCCAGCTGTGGTGCGGTGCTCACCACCGACGCCTATCTCACCACCGATCTGACCTGCCCCGGCCCGAACGGTCTGAGCATCGGCGAGAACATCACCCTGGACCTGCGCCATCACACGCTCACCGGTCCGGGTTCCGGCGGGGTTGGCATCGGGATCCTCGACGGATTCAGCGTGCAGCTGTCGAACGGAACCGTCAGGAAGTGGGGCACCGGGATCGGGTTCATCGAGACAGGTGACAGTCCGGCATCGGGGTCGGCGACCGTCAGCGGTGTGTCGTTCATCTCCAATGGCACGGGTGCGGCGGGTGGGGTGTCCAGCACGCTCGCGTTCACCAGGACCAGGTTCGTGAACAACGAAACGGGCATGGCCGGACGGTGGATGGGATCGGCCACCGTGAGCAATTCCATCTTCAGGGGCAACCAGTCCGGGGCCTCCGTCGACGACTCAGCCCTCACCCTGACCAATTCGATCGTCGATCGGAACGAGACCGGTGTGTACTGCTATGACGCGAGTTGCCATCTGAATGGGAACGTGATCAGGAACAACACGATCGGGGCGACCAACGGCTTCATCGGCTCATTCGTCATGACGAGAAACCTCATCAGCGGCAACGATGTCGGCGTGACATCGGGCGGCTACAGCTTCGTCGATCTGAGCTACAACGCCTTCGTCAGGAACAAGACGGGGCTGGATCTCTCCTACGGCTTCGGCACCATCTACCGGAACGCCTTCACCCGTAACGGCGTCGGACTGGCGTCCACCAACTACAGCGACCCCTCCGCTGTCGCCACCATCGAGCAGAATGTCGCCTTCTTCAACGGCGACGGCTTCGCTGTCACCGGCGTCGGCGATCAGCTGAAGGCGAACATCGCGAACCAGAACCACCGCTGGGGCATCAACGCGCCGAATGCGATCGACCTGGGCGGGAACAGGGCATCGGGCAACGGCAACGGCCCACAGTGCGTTGGGGTCGTCTGTCGGTGAGCCCTGGGCGGGCAACGGCGAAGAACTTGATCCCCCAACGGGTGAGTGTCGTCGCTGCGACTATCTTCGCTGCGACATCTCCGTGAGACTGGCGTGACACCCGACGAGACCACAGGGTCGGGCGCGCACGCCTTCGCGGGGGGCCTACCTGGGGGGACCCCCCTCGAACGCGAGCGGGTGAGACCCTCTCGCCGCCCTGACGCCCGGCGACCGCAGCTCGGACAGCCTGGTTCGCTCCGAATGCCGGTGCACCCCGGTCCAGCGATCAGAGCTTCTGCCGGGTGAGTACTTTGCGCTCCACCTGGCGCTCGGCGATGAACGAGACGAACGGGATGGTCCCGGCGATGAGCACCCACAGGGTGCCCAGCGGCGACCAGCGGTCCTTGTAGGCCAGGTCGAACGCCAGGATCACGTAGCCCACGAACAACGCCCCGTGGATCGGGCCCCAGATCGCCACCGCGCGGTCGATACCGAATGCGTACTTGAGCACCATGGCGGCACACAGGATCAACAAACCCCAGCCCACGATGTACGCCGCGAGCCGGTAGCGCTTGAACGCGGCCATGATCTTCGGGGGCACCGGCGGCGCGCCGGCCCCGCCCGAGCCCGGCTCGCGCCCACCTGGCACCGGGCGTGCGGACGGAGTGGGGGTGGCAGTGATGTCACCAGAGGGTTCAACGGGCACGACGGCGGTCCTCCTCGGCCAGGGCGGCCAATGCTCGGTTGTAGGCGGTCAACTCGGGGTCGTCGGCGTCGGCGTCGGCGTCGCCGACCGTCGCCACGGCGATGGTGATGCCCTGGGACGGGCGCTGGCGGCTGCGGCGCTGCTCCGGCACGCCCTGGTCCTCTTCGATGCCGTCCGGGCCGTCGACGCCAGAGCCGCCGGTGGCCGGCGACACGTCCTCCGACGCACCGGTATCCCGGGCGTCGCCGTCGAGCGACACCACCGGACCATCGGCCCACCCCGCCCAGTCATCCGCAGCGGGGTCGGAACCCGAAATTCTCTCCATCTCGGGCATCTGGTCCTCGGCGTCCTTGATCACCTCGAGCTGCAGGAATCGCAGCCACATGAAGATGAACGCGGCCCCGAACGCGGGCCACAGCAGGGCATACCCGAAATTCTGCGCGGAACCATCCGCATCGTGAGTACGCCCCCACTGCCACCAGCCGAGCCGCAGGCAGACCAGCACAGCCAGAACGACCAGCAGGTGACCGGCTATCCAGCCGGGCCGCAGAAAGCGTCGGTCCACACGTTGACGGTACCGCCGCGCCGCCGGCGATCGGAACCGACACGATCACCGGCGCGACCCGGCCCGACCGGGAGCCGTCAGGCCGTGCCCCGAGCTCCGCAGAGCGCGGCCGCTGTGCCGCCCAGCACCCCAAGTGTGCGCCGACCGGTCACGCTGCCCAGATCGTCGGCGAGGTCCACGTCCCGGCGCAGGCCGGAATCGGCGGGAAGTTCGATCGGAACCGCCCCGGCGGCCACGTGGCGCGCCAGCGACCCCACCCCGTACCGCGGCACCAGCAACTCGGGCGACGATGCGGCCAGCAGCGTGGTACCCGTCCCCTGCCGGTCGGCGACCACTGCCAACCGGTGCGGAAGGCTGGCGGCGAGCGCCGCATCCAGCTCGGTCGGAGTGAGTGACGGCAGGTCAGCGGGCAGCGTGGCCACCGGCCCCCAGCCGGACCCGTCCGGCGCCGCGTGACGGGTCCGAGGGCCGACCGCGGCGGGACGCTGCACGCCGAGGGCCGCCAGGCCATCCGCGATCGCGTCGTTGAGATCCCTGGTCCGGGTCAGCAACACTCGGACACCCGGCAGCCTGCCCATCTCGCGTCCATCGGCCTCGTCCTCGACGACCGCCAGCACGTGGGCGACCGCGGCAGCGCCGGCGACAGCCACGGCGGTGTCCATCGCCATAGCGAGGGTGAGTCGCTGACGGAGCGCGGGGTGCACGTCGATCCGGCTCTTGCCGCGGCGGGTTGCCTTGAGCGGCAGCACGACGGACCACATCGGATCGGAGCGGATCGCTGGCACTCCGCCATTGTGACGAACCCGCGGACGGACGCGGCAGGCCGGTCCGCGCTGGCCCGGACGGCAGATCCCGCTCGATCGGTGCCGGGCCGTACCGGTCACTGGGGTGGGCACAGACCCGGGGTCAGCTGTGCTGGACCCGCACCTTCTCCACCTCGACGTCGAAGTCGGCCGGTGGGTAGGCGGGATC
>JBBQJM010000428.1:0-3751 GCA_038325895.1 Mycobacteriales bacterium | reverse complement strand
ACCGTGGTGCTCGCTCGCGGGCAAGGTGAGCAATGCCTTGATCACCGCGCACACCGGCGACGGCACTCGCCGGCTGTTCGCCGTCGATCTGCGCGGTCCGGGCGTACGGGTCGCCGAAGGTGGTTGGGTTGCAAAGGGTTTGACGGAAATCGTGTCCGGGCCGATCGATCTGCTGGACTGCCCGGCGCGGCCCGTCGGACCCGACGGTTGGTACCTGGCCCGGCCCGGATTCGCCTGGGGCGGCATCGGGGTGGCGGCCTGCTGGTACGGCGGCGCGGTCGGCATCGCCCGCACCCTGCGCGATTCGCTGCAGCAGTCCGGCTCGCGGCGCGAGCCGGACCAGATCGCCCAGATGCATTTGGGTGCCGTCGATGTCGCGCTGACCGCGGCTCGCTCGGTGCTCGACCACGCCGCCGTTGCGGTCGATCGTGGGCGGGCGAGGGGCGCCGACGGGGCACTGCTCGCCGCCCGGGTGCGCTCGGTGATGGCCCGCAGTTGCGAGGAGGTCATCGGCAGGGTCGGCCACTGCCTGGGCCCGGCACCCTTGGCCATGGACCAACGGCACGCCCGTCGGGTCGCGGATCTCGAGCTGTACCTGCGCCAGCACCATGCCGAACGCGACGAGGCGGCATTGGGTCGTCAGGTGTTGCAACTACCGGAGTGGCCGTGAACCCGGGCGAGAAGGTGTCGGACCGGTACATCCCGCAGCAACGACCTTCACGGCAGGCGCCGGCGAGTTTCGATCACCGTGATTCCGGTACCTCCGAACAGCTGTGGGCCACCTCCCGTGAGGTCAAAGGTGCGGCTCCGCTGGAACTCTCCGATGTCCATCGCCTGGTGGTGACGGCTGCGCACCCGGATGACGAGTCGCTCGGGGCGGGCGGACTGCTGGCCCGCGCGGTCGGACTCGGTATCCAGGTGATCGTCCTGATCGCGTCGGCCGGTGAGGCCTCGCATCCCGCGTCACCGACCCATCGCCCGGAGGACTTGGCCAGGGTTCGCAGTCGCGAGGCGCAGGAGGCCGTGGGTCGCCTCGCGCCCACAAGCCGGTTGGACGTTCTCGATCTCCCCGACGGGCGGCTGTCAACGGTGGTCGACGTGATGGCCCGGGAGATCCTCGACCGGATCGGCGATCAGTCTCACGGGACATTGCTGGTCGCCCCGTGGCATGGGGACAACCATCCCGATCACGCGGCCGTCTCCGCTGCGGCACGGCGAGTCGCCCTCCGCAGCGGCTGCCGGCTGGTCGAGTACCCCATCTGGGCGTGGCACTGGGCGCGACCGGGCGACGGCACGCTCGTCCCCGAACAGCTCGTCGCGGTCGATCTGACGCTGCGCGAACGGCAGCAGAAGGACGGCGGGCTGGCCATCTACCGCAGCCAGGTGGCTCCGCTCTCCGACGCCGCCGGTGACGAGGCGGTCGTTCCACCCGGGTTCGCCGAACATTTCCGCCGAGATCGCGAGGTCTTCGTGTCGATCACCTCTCCGTCCACTCCGGAAGGGCCGTCCGGCCGGTCGCCCAGTCCCGCCGGGCTCGGCGGCGCCGACCATCCCACGGCAATCCCCAGCCTCGACAGGGGCTTCTTCGATGACTTCTACCGTGCCGGCCGGGATCCCTGGGGCTTCGAAAGCCGCTGGTACGAAAAGCGGAAGCGGGACATCACGCTGGCCAGCCTGCCCCGCCCGCATTTCGCGTCGGCGTTCGAACCCGGTTGTGCCATCGGAGTTCTCACCGCCGCACTGGCCGAGCGCTGTGACCGTGTGCTTGCCACCGACATCGCGGCGGCGCCCTTGGCCGTCGCGCGCGAGCGGTTGGCCGGGCGTCATGGGGTGCAGTTCGAGCAGCGGCGGATTCCGGCGGAGTGGCCACCCGGCCTGTTCGACCTCGTCGTGCTGTCCGAGGTCTGCTACTACTGCGACGCCGATGACCTCGGCTGTGTCATCCGCTCCGCGGCGGCATCGCTGAATCGCGACGGGATCCTGCTCGCGTGCCATTGGCGGCATCCAGTCGTCGAGTACCCGATCAGCGGAGACGAGGTACACCGGCGCATTCGTGCGGAGTCGGGCCTGGCGGTGCTCGTCGAGCACGTGGAGGAAGACTTCCGGCTCGATGTACTGACGCCCTCCCCCGCGCTGTCCGTGGCGCGTCGGGACGGGCTCGTGAGGTGACGGCGCTCTCCGAAGCAGAGCCAGGGCCCGAGTGTGCGCCGACAGCCGTCGTCGGAGCCGGGTCGAACAGTGCGGATGCCGCAGACCCGCAAGGGACGGCAGCAACAAGCGGGATTCGCACCGTCGGCGTGGTGGTGCCCGCCCGCAACGAGGAGGCACGCCTGCCGCGCTGCCTGGATGCACTGTTGACCGCGAAGACCGTTTTACAGGAGCGCCACCCGGAGGGTCCAGCGGTCCGCATCATCGTGGTGGTGGACCTCAGCACCGACAGGACGCTGCACGTCGCCGAACAATGGCCGGGCATCGAGGTGGTGCTCAGCGAATCCGGCCGGGTCGGGGCAGCCCGGTCCGCGGGGGTGGATCACCTGCTGGCCTCCGAGGCGCGCGGCGGCCTCTTGCCCGCGAGCGTCTGGATCGCCTGCACCGATGCCGATTCCGTGGTGCCCGCCGACTGGCTGATCCATCACCTGCAGACCGCGCGCTGCGGTGCGCAGATGATCCTGGGAACGGTCCGACCGGACGCCGGCGAAATCCAGGTGGCGGTGGTGCTCGAGCATTGGCGACGACGTCACGTTCTCGGCGACGGACACCCCCACATCCACGGGGCCAACCTCGGCGTGCGCGGCGACATCTATTGCGCAGCAGGCGGTTTCGCCAGCACCGCAGTCGACGAGGACGTGCTGCTGGTGCGCGCGGTGCGAGCGGCCGGCGGCCTGGTGGTGAGCAGTGGAGCAATCCCGGTACTGACCAGTGCGCGCACCGAGGGCCGCGCCATGGGCGGTTTCGCGCATTACCTGCGCGCGCTCCACCGGGAGCACGGCGGCACCGACGATCAGTTCCCTGGATGGGCGGGCTGACCGTAACCGAGTTCCTGGGCGGTGTGCCGAGCGGCATCGTCGATCGGTACCGCGACCACCGCCGTGCCGTAGGCACAGATCTCGGTCCAGGTGTCTCCCAGGTCGGAGGTGTCGAAACGCATCCCGATGATGGCGTTACCGCCGCGCGCCTTCGCCGAGTCGAACAGCCGGTTCATCGCCTCGTTGCGGCTCTCCGTGAGTTGCTTGGTCATCCCGCCGAGCTCACCGCCGAAGATCGACTTGAAGCCGGCCCCCATCTGCGAGAACGCATTGCGTGAGCGGACGGTCAAGCCGAACACCTCTCCGCAGACGCGCTGAATCTGCCATCCGGAGATCTCGTTCGTCGTGACGACCAGCATGATGCGTCCTCCCGTTGTCGGATGTCCCGCGCCACCGTGCTCAATGAGTCAGAATATGCGCTCGGCGGTGGGTGTTCGACACATTTGCTGATGGCATTGGCTGAGGCGCAGAAGCACCCAGCCGAGTGAGACCATCACTCGAAACAGCGGGTGACAAACGGGGGCACTGGCTTCACACTAAAGGAGCATCCGCGCACACACGGCGCGTAGGTTTGCCGAGTTCATGGGGGGCTCATGCGCATCAGATCTTTGGCGACCTGTCTTGCTCTGACCACATCGGCGATGTTGGTGCCGATTGCCGCGGACGCCGCAGCACCCGCGGAGGTGTCCTGCGGGGCCACGCTGTCGACAGACGCCTACCTGACG
>JBBQJM010000427.1:0-3758 GCA_038325895.1 Mycobacteriales bacterium | reverse complement strand
ATGGTCTTGGTGACGTACCCGCGGGCACCGGCCCTGATCACGGCGATGACGTCCTCGGCCGCGTCAGACACACTCAACGCCAGGAACACCACGTCCGGCAGCGCGGCATGCACCTGTTCGAGCACGGCGCGGCCGCCACCGTCGGGCATGTGGACGTCCAGCAGCACCACGTCGGGCGGGTTCGAGGTGATCCGGACGACCGCCTCGCCGACCGAACCCGCCTCGCCGGCGACCTCGATCCGGTCGTCTTCCAGCCCGGCCAGTTCTGCCTTGACGCCGGCGCGGAACAGCGCATGGTCATCGACGAGGAAGACCCTCACCGGGTGGCTCACTGGTTGACTCACCTGCCAGCCCCCTTCGTCTCGGCCCGCGCCTGCACGGTACCGCCTACCTGGCCCGTATCGGTTTCGGCAGGCTCCGGCCGCGGATCGTGGGACGGATCGGCGGATCGATCGGGAGTTTGCCCGGAAGACTGTTCGGGACCGCCATCCGCGGATGGCCTGGCCTGATCGGCCGCCCACTGGGCGCTGTCGGCGGCACTGTCGGCGGCCGAGCTCACGGACACGCTGAGCTCGATCTCGGTGCCCTCGCCAGGTGTGGAGCGCACGGTCGCCGTGCCGCCGTGCCGCTCCATTCGGCCGCGAACCGAATCCGCGAGGCCGCGCCGGTCCGCGCCGACCGCGGTAGGTTCGAACCCGCTGCCCCGGTCCCGGACGAACACACTGGCGGTGCCGTCCTCCACCTCGGCGTACACGCTGACTTCTTGCACACCAGCGTGTTTCGCGGCATTGACCATCGCCTCACGAGCCGCGGCCACCAGCGCCGCCAGGTGCTGGTCCATCGGCACGTCACCGACGATCACCGGGGTGACCGCTATCGCATAGGTGTCCTCGACCTCACCCGCTGCCTCGGACAGCGCGACCGCCAGCGTGCTCACCGTCGGCGTTTGCGCTTCACCCGCGGACGCGTAGCCCGCTGGTCCGTACAGCCAGGTCCGCAACTGTCGCTCCTGGCTGCGGGCGAGTCGCTGAACCTCGCGAGCGTCGCCGGGTTGCCGTTGGATCAGGGCGAGTGTCTGCAGCACCGAGTCGTGCAGATGAGCAGCGATCTCGGCACGTTCGCGTTCCTGGATCCGTCCGCGCCGCTCGTCACCGAGATCGCGGACCAGCCGCAGCCACCAAGGAATGGTGATGATCGCGACGCCGACCAGGGTGAGCAGGACCGCGATCAGCGCGGAGCGCACCGCATTGAAGTCGAGCTGCCCGAGGGCGAACACCGCCAGCCCACCGATCACCAGCACACAGCCGCCGATCAGCCGCCAGAGCGATGACCTGCTGGGCCCGACGATGCCGGCGGCGGTGCGGCGCCACCGGGCGCGGCGCGCATCGTCGGCCTCCCGCCAGATGAAGGCGCCACCCACGGCGGCGAGACCCAACGGCACCAGCACCCAGCTGACGCCGGGGCCGAGCCCCAATGCCGTGGCTGCGATGAGGAGTGCCACACCGACCGCCGCGATGCCGATGGCCTGCCGCCGTTCCAGCGAGCTTGCCGGAACCGGCGGTTCCTGAGCGGAGCGCGCCCGCTGCGGCACGAAGATCCACAGCAGCGCGTAAGCCAGCACGCCGGCACCGGTCAGTGCCAGCAACACGAACGTCGTCCGTACCCAGAGCACCGGAACATGCAGGTGGTCGGCGATACCGCCGGCCACCCCGCCGATGATGGCGCCGTCCCGCCGCCGGGTGAGTTTGGGCAGGCCGTCAGGAGTGACGTGACCGATGGGGGCTGGCGGGATCTGTTCACCCGTCGGGCGTGCGTCAGCCGTCGGCGGCACCGGGCCGACGCCGGAATCCCGACCGGTCGCCGACCCGTTGGCCTGCGGGGCCGTGGCCGAGGGTGGATCGAGCCGCGACGTCGTGGGTGGCGCCGGGACGGGCGGGCCCGACGGGCTGGACGGATTCGGCGACGCGGTCGATGTGAAGGGCTGGGTCGACGCGAAAGGCTGAGTCGACGCGAAAGGCTGAGTCGACGTCGGCGGCGATTGATCCGGCAGCGATTGTTGCTGTGTATCGCCTTGCTGAGTCTGGCTGGCGACCTGGCCCTGCACCGTGCCAGGGCCGTCCGAGCCGTCCGAGCCTTTCGGAGTCGCGGACCCCCCCGCACCGGCAGCGGCCGAACGGGGTGCGGACCGGGGGTCCCGATGGGCAGCGCGGAACGACCTCACGGCTCCAGAGTCACACGAGCGGGCTCGCAGCGGTATCGGGGTTGACCCTGGATCGGCAAACCAGGGTGATCCCCGATGGTGTCGGAGCGGCGTGCGAGCCACGCTGATGACATGAGTCAGTCGCAGCACGATTCGACCGCTGGGTGGGGCGCCTCCGGCGGGGACTGGTGGTCACGGCGCCCGCGCAGATCTGCCACCGATCGAAAGATTGCCGGTGTGGCCGGCGGCTTGGGTCGCGCGCTCGGTGTCGATCCGGTACTGGTTCGGGTCGGCTTCGTGGTCTTGATGATCTTCAGCCTCGGTGTCCCGCTCTACCTGCTCTGCTGGCTGCTGCTGCCCGCGGACGGCGATGAGGTCTCGGCGGCAGAGTCCCTGCTCGGTCGCGGCCGGTCATCGGTTCCGCCGGTCCTCGCGGTGGGCATGGCAATCCTGCTGATGATCTCGATGGGCTGGATGTTCTCCTGGGGCTTCCCGTTCTGGCCCTTGGTGATCGTGGGCATCATCGCGATCATGGTCGCCCGCAAGCGGCGGGAGAGCTGCTGGGGCCAGGGCGGTCCGCGCTCCGCGGACGACTGGGCTACCCGGGCCGGGCAACGCGGACAGTCCTGGGGCGAGCAGGCCGAGCAGTGGGTCGCCCGGCAGCCCTGGTCGGGCGGCGGTTCGAGCGGCACGGTTTCCGGCGACGGTGGTGCGGGCGGCCAGCCCGGCCAGCCGAAATCGCCGTTCGAGAAGCCTCCGTTCTGGGAGCAGAACGGTCGTACGTCCGAGGCCGGCGGCCCGTCTGCCACCGAGGCGCCCAGCGAGCCACAACCGCCAGCCTGGGATCCGCTCGGCGTGGCGCCCTTCGCCTGGGACCTGCCGGAGCCGACCCCGCTCCCTCCCGCACCGCCGGTGCGTCAGACCGACCGCGGTGTTGTCGGCCGGGTGACGATGGGTATCGCGTTCTTGGTCGGTGGCCTCGCCACCGCCGGTGTGTTTGCCGGCTGGTGGAGCCTGAGTTGGGCGGCCGTGGCCGCATCCGCCCTTGCCGTGGTGGCCATCGGACTGCTGATCGGCTCCCTGCGGGGCCGCGGCATGGCGTTGATCGGCCCCGGGATCTTCCTCTCGCTGGTGACGATCGCGCTGACCATCACCGGGATCTCGGGAGCGTCCGGATACGGCCAGCAGACTTGGACCCCGACCACGGTGGCGGCGGCCGAGTCCGCTGATTACGTGCTCAACGGCGGACAGGGCCGACTGGACCTGACCAAACTCCCGGTGTCTGCCGGGGAGACCGCCGATATCGACCTCGAGGTGGGCGCCGGCCAGGCTCAGGTGATCGTTCCCGCGGACACCACCGTCAACGCGATCTGCACCACCAACGCCGGCGAGGTCAATTGTCTGGGCGAGACCGCGAGCGGTCTGCACAAGGAGATCACCCCGTCGCAAACCGGAACGTCGGACAACGGAACCATCAACCTGACAGTGCACGTCGGAGCCGGAGAGGCGGAGGTGACCAGCCGTGCCTGACACCGTGCGTCCCGAACGCCGCCGGGTG
>JBBQJM010000426.1:0-3761 GCA_038325895.1 Mycobacteriales bacterium | reverse complement strand
GCTCGTTATGGGACGGGTGAGACTCGAGTAAACGATTTCGTCCGCGCTGTGGAAGATGATCCGCGCCAACAAAGGAGTCAGTCACGGGTGACCAGCGAGCGGGCGAAGAACAACAAATTCGCGGGCCGCTCGGCGAGCCGGCGGGCGAAGTAGCCGTACCAATCCGTCCCGTAGGGGATGTAGACCCGCACCGCTCGGCCCTCGGCGACCAGCCTGGTCTGCTCATCGGGCCGGATCCCGTACAGCATCTGGTGTTCCCAGCGGTTCGGGGTGCGGCCGGCGTCGTCGGCGAGCTTGGCGGCGATCGCCACGATCCGCGGGTCGTGCGAGCCCACCATCGGATAACCCTTGCCGCTCATCAGCACCTTGAGCGCACGCACATAGGCGAGGTCGATCTGCGCGGGGTCGGTGTACGCCTCCGAATCGGGCTCGTCGTACGCGCCCTTGACCAGACGCACCCGCGATCCCGGGCCGGTCAGCTCCACCAGGTCCTTCGGGGTGCGCAACAGCATCGCCTGCATCGCTACCCCGACGTCGGGATGATCCTTGCGCAGCGCTGCCAGCACCTCCAGCGTGCTGTCGACGGTGGTGTGATCCTCCATGTCCAGGGTGACCCGCGCCCCCGCTGCATACGCGGCCTCGGTGATGCGCCGCACCGCGGCCATCGCATAGGCATGCCCACCGCCGGGAACGTCCTCGGCCGGCGGCAGCGCCTGACCCACCGCCGAGAGCTTCACCGACAGTTCCGATCCCGACACCTGGCCGGCCGCCGCCATCATCTGCAGCAGATCCAGGTAGGCATCGACGGTCGCATCGGCGGCCGCCCGGTCCTTGGTGTCCTCGCCGAGGTGATCCAGGGACACCTGCAGCCCGTGCGCGTGCAATTCGGCGACGGTGGCGACAGCATCGGCCGTTGTCTCGCCCGCGATGAAGCGGTCAACGAGGGACCGGGTGAGCGGCGTCTTCGAGAGCGCGCCTCGCACCACCGCGCTGTCCGAGATCGCCAGAATGGGCTTGCGGAGCAGGAACAACGCCTCACCTCCGCGATCGATCGTCCCGAGAAAGTCCCTGCCCAGAAGGCCGCTGCCGAAAGCCTCGCCGCCTGCGGTGCGGACGTCAATTCGGGGAACACCGGTCACCAGCAGTTCCCCGTTTGACGATCCGGCTACCCTCGCCTACGGCCCGCCGGTGCGCCACCGATGCCCCCGCCGGGCCGGTCCCGGCGCGCCGACCAGCCAGCCAGCAGAACGGGGAGTGTTCGATGCAGATCGCCGGTACCTCGGCCATTGTCACCGGTGCGGCATCGGGATTGGGCGCGGCCACCGCGGCGGCCTTGGCCGGCGCCGGGACGCTGGTGATCGGGCTCGACCTCGCCGCCGGGTGGGAGCGCTCCGGGCCGGCGGCGACGGACGGCATCCTCCCGGCCAGCGGGGACGTCACCAACCCGGCGGATGTGGCCGCCGCCTTGTCGATGGTGACGCCCGACGCGCCGCTGCGGCTGGCCGTGAACTGCGCGGGCATCGCCACCGCCGAGCGGGTGCTGTCGCGCAAGGGCGCCCATGATCTCGACGCTTTCTCCAGGGTGGTCAGCGTCAATCTGATCGGCACCTTCAACGTGTTGCGACTGGCTGCCGAGGCGATCGCCGCCACCGAGCCCGTCGACGACGCCGGGCAGCGCGGGCTGATCGTGAACACCGCGTCGATCGCCGCGTACGACGGTCAGGTCGGGCAGATCGCCTACGCCGCGTCCAAGAGCGGCGTGGTCGGCATCACGCTGCCGGCGGCCCGGGATCTCGCGCAGTACGGGATCAGGGTGATGACGATCGCGCCTGGCATCCTGGACACCCCGCTGCTGGCCTCGGTGACCGAGGAATTCCGGGAGGCGCTGGCGGCCACGGTGCCGTTCCCGGCGAGGTTCGGCCGGCCGGATGAGTACGCCGCGCTGGTGCTCTCGTTGGCCGCCGCGGACTACCTGAACGGCGAGGTCATCCGGCTGGACGGGGCGCTGCGGATGCCGCCCCGGTGAGGCCAGTGACGCCCGCGTCGCCCGTACCCGCCTCCAGCTCGGCGACGGTCGGCAACGTCATCCCGTTGCACCCCAACCACTCCCGCACCTCGAGGGTGGCCCGGACGTCGTCCTCGTTGTAGCGCAGGATCCGCTGCGCCAGCTCCGGGTCCGGGGCGTCCGACCCGGCCCCCACCGCTGCCCGGTACCAGGCCAGCGAGTTCTCCCCGCCCGGTTCGGGATCCCGCCAGGAGAACCCCAGCGCGCCGGCCACCGCCTTGAGCCGCAGCGATCCGGTGGGCAGGAACAGCCGCTTGAGTTCGGCGTGCACGTCCACCCAGTCCGGCGACGCGCAGAACATGGCGACGTCGTCCACGGTCGGCATGCCCGGCACGTCCGGGTAACGCCGGGGAATGTCGCGCATCCACCGCTCCTCGGCGGTCCGGGCGTAACAGAAGGCGGCGAAGCTGCGCCCGCGCGCGGTCGCCGCTGCCCGGACGCCGAGCAGGTACCGATAGAACTCGACGAACACCGTCGCCTCGGTCACCGACGGCAACCGCAGCCAGGTGGCAAAGGGCCGGTACCCGGGCGTGAACCCGAGGTCAGCGCCGGACAGGTACGTGCCCCAGAGGTACGCACCGTCCTGGCCGTAGGACTCGGAGTCGACATCCAGCTCGACGTCCGCCCGCCGGATCGCGCCGCGCCGGCCGATCCGCACCAGCGGGATGCCGCGCTGGTACGCGCGGGCCCTGACCCGCGACTGGTTGACCGGCGCCGCGGCGAGCCTGAGCTCGGCGGCCAGCTCCGCAGGCAGCTCAGTCGGGAGCGCGGCCAGCTGGTCGATGGTGCGCACCCCGGCGGCCTGCAGCAGGGCAACGTCCTGACCGGCGACCAGCAAGGAGACGTCCCTGGTCTGTTCGAGTTCGGCCGAGCAGCGGGGCCACCACGGGCAGCGCCGGCACTCGGCGATCCGGGAAGGAAGGGCCAGCGGTTCCGCGCCGGTGGCCGCGGCGCCGGCCACGGCCAGCCGGTCGGCGAAACGACGGTCGTAGTCGGCGAGCACCGATCCACCCGACACGTCGAGGTCGTGCCAGACGACGAGCGCCTCGTCGCCGGGGTCCCCGCGGCCGATCACCCCACCACGCGCGGTTGACGACGCCCAGCCCAGCTCGGTCAGCTGCCGGTAGTGGTGCGCCAGCGCGATGACGTCGGCCCGGTTCCTGCGGGGCCGCCGCATCGGGTGTGGCTGGACTCGGGCAGGGTCGCCGAACGTCGAACACCGCGCGCCCTGCCCCGGGTCCAGGGTGCGGTGAGCCCTGATGATCACCGGCTGGTACCCGTCGCCGGCCCAGACCAGGAGGTCCGGCCACCCGGACCGGGAGCTGTCGGGCAGACCGGGGGAGATCACGACCGGAACGGGCCGTGCCGATGCCAGCGCCGCCGACGCCTGACGGTCGCCGGACGGCACAGCGCCGCGAGGCAACAGGACGGTGCGGTCGCCGTCGCCGTCGCCGTCGCCGTCGCGGTCGCCGTCGCCGTCGCCGTCGCCGTCGAGGTCGTCGTCGTCGTCGTCGTCGGGCAGGCTGCGCGACACCCGGACCGCGAGCAGCACCGCCTCACGATGTTCGGCCAGTTCGGTGATCGCGCGATGGGCGCTCGCCGACACGACCGGCCTTTCCAGGCCGACCGCCCAGTCAAGGTGCACCCGCCGGCGGCACCGGAAGGCGGCCGAGGGACCCAGCCGGACTGGACGGCC
>JBBQJM010000425.1:0-3768 GCA_038325895.1 Mycobacteriales bacterium | reverse complement strand
CCTGCTGGACATTGATTCGCTGATCTACCAAGAGGCACCGGACGCGTTGGCGCTCAACGACATCGCCAAGGTCACGCTGCGCACCGCGGATCCGCTGCCGGTCGAGGACTACCGGCCGGGCGGAGCGGTCGGCTCGCTGTTGATCATCGAACCGTCCGACGGTACGACGCTGGCCGCCGGCATGGTCGGCGACCGTCGCGCCGCATTGCACGGATCCGTGTCGAGCACCGGCAACACGGCCAAGGAGGCATCAGCATGAGAACGCAAGGAATAACCGCGCCTGTCGCGGCGCGCGACCGATGTCCGTGGTTGCGGCCGGCATCATTCGGCCGCGCCGTCGCGCTCCGACCCGCCAACCTCCCCACGCCCGGCCCGTAGCGGCCGGCGACGTCCGAAGGAATCCCCCGTGTCGATCTTCCGTCGTGCGCAGCGCACGTCGCGTCTCCTGTCCAGCTCCAGCGTCCTTCGCACTGTCGGTCCCCGCCGCTCCCTGCTCCCCGCGATTGCGATCGTCGCGGTGGTGGCGATCACCGCCTCGGCCTGCTCCTCCGGCGACTCCGCCAGCGCCGGGTCCACCACCTCCGCGTCCGCCGCGGCCGTTGCGGCCGCCGCCGATTCGAGCGGCGCCGCGGCTCCTGCAGCCGGCGCGGACACCCTGAAGCTCGGGTACTTTCCGAACGTCACCCACGCCTCCGCCGTGCTCGGCGTGAAGGACGGCACCTTCCAGGAGGCGCTCGGTGACACCAAGCTGGAGACCAGCACCTTCAACGCCGGCCCGGCCGCCATCGAGGCCCTGCTGTCCGGTGCCATCGACGCGACGTTCATCGGCCCGAACCCGGCGATCAACGCCTACGCCAAGTCCAACGGTGACGCCATTCGCATCGTGGCCGGTGCCACCAACAACGGCGCTGCGCTGGTCGTCAAGCCGGAGATCAATGGCCCGGCGGACCTCGAGGGCACGACCCTGGCATCCCCGCAGTTGGGCGGAACCCAGGATGTCGCGTTGCGGAAGTGGTTGCTGGACAACGGGTTGAAGACGCAGACCACTGGTGGGTCCGATGTCGACATCGTGAACCAGGAGAACGCCCTGACCCTTGACCTGTTCAAGCAGGGCGAGATCGACGGCGCCTGGCTGCCCGAGCCATGGGCGTCCCGGTTGGTGCTGGAAGCCGGCGGCAAGACGCTGGTCGACGAGAAGACCCTGTGGCCGGACGAGAAGTTCCAGACCACGATCCTGATCTCCTCACGGCAGTTCCTCAAGGACCATCCCGAGACGATCAATGCGCTGATCAAGGGTGAGGTCGCCGAGACGGAGGCCATCGAGGCCGATCCGGCCAAGGCGCAGACCGAGCTGAACGCCGCGATCGGTGAGCTGACCGGGAAGCCGTTGACCGACACCACCATTCAGGCCGCGTTTGCCAACATCGAGCCCACCTGGGATCCGCTGGCCGGGACGCTCGACGACATTGCGGCGAACGGCGTGCAAGCCGGGACGCTCGCGTCGGCGCCCGACCTGAACGGCATCTACGACCTGCGCGAGCTGAACAAGGTCCTGGTGGCAGCCGGGAAGCCGCCGGTCAGCGCCGCCGATCTCGGCCAGGAATAGCGAAAAGGACCAGGACCAGGGACCAGGACCAGGACCAGGAATAGGGAGGACAGTGCGATGACGACACTCGTCGACGAGTCCGATCTCGTCTATCACGAGGACGACCCCAGGGTTGTTCCGCCGCTACCGGAAACGGATCACAGCGGTGAGGCAGCGGTCACCATCGACGCGGTGAGCAAGGTGTTCTCCAGCCGCCACGGCAAGGTCGCCGCGCTGGACAACATCAGCCTGACGGTGGCTCCCGGCGAGTTCGTCTGCCTGCTCGGCGCGTCCGGATGCGGCAAGTCCACCTTGCTGAATCTGATCACCAGGCTGGACGTGCCGACGTCCGGGTCGGTCAGCACGGTCGGCCGGCCGGCGTTGATGTTCCAGGACTCTGCGTTGTTCCCGTGGCTCACCGCCGGGCAGAACATCGGCCTGGCGCTGAAATATGCCGGCGTGCCGAAGAATCAGTCGAAGGCCAAGGTCAACGAACTCCTTGATCTGGTGAGGCTTTCCGGGACGGCGGACCGCCGGGTGCACGAATTATCCGGCGGTCAGCGGCAGCGGGTGGCGCTGGCGCGGGCGCTCGGCCAGAACAGCCAGGTGCTGTTGATGGACGAGCCGTTCGCCGCCTTGGACGCGATCACCCGGGACGTCATGCACGACGAGCTGACCCGGGTGTGGAAACAGACCGGCAACAGCATCGTCTTCGTGACGCACAACGTCCGGGAGGCGGTGCGCCTCGGTCAGCGGGTGGTGCTGCTGTCCTCCCGCCCTGGTCGGGTCGTCGGCGAGTGGAAGGTCAACATCAAGGGACCGCGGACGATCGAGCACCCAGCGGTGGGTCTGCTCGCCGCGGAGATCACCCTGCGCCTGCGAGAGGAGATCGCCAGCCATGCCCGCTCTTGATGATTCGGTGATCACCCAGGCGGAGGTCGAACGCGAGGACACCGCCGCCGTCGGCGCCGGCCTGGATGTGCTGGAGGAACCGGATCGCGTCCGCGACCCCTGGTGGCGCCGATTGGGCAGCTCGATCGTCCCGCCGATCCTGGCGTTGGTCGTCGTCCTGGTGATCTGGGAGATCGTCTACCTGCTGAAGGTGAAGCCGGAGGTGATGCTCCCGTCTCCGGCGGCCGTGTGGGACGAGTTGTTGCGCCTGATGCAAGGCGGCCAGGCCCGGGAGACAATCTGGACCAGCCTGTCCCGTGGCCTGATCGGATTCGCGATGGCCATCGTGATCGGCGCTCCGATCGGGTTGGCCATCGCCAGGTTCCCGTGGCTGCGGGCGTCGTTCGGCCCCCTGCTGTCCGGGTTGCAGTCCATGCCGTCGGTGGCCTGGGTGCCGCTGGCGATCCTGTGGTTCCAGATCAGCCCGGCGATGATCTACATGGTGGTGCTCCTCGGAGCGGTGCCGTCGATCGCCAACGGCCTGACGGCCGGCATCGATCAGGTCCCGCCGCTGTACTCCCGGGTGGGCCAGGTGCTGGGCCTGAACTGGTGGGCACAGACCCGGCACGTGCTGCTGCCGGCCGCGCTGCCCGGGTTCCTGGCCGGGTTGCGTCAAGGCTGGGCGTTCTCCTGGCGGTCATTGATGGCCGCCGAGTTGATCGTCACCTCCTCCAAGCTGGGGTTCGGCCTCGGGCAGCTGATGAACCAGGGTCGGGACCTTTCGGACGCTCCGCTGCTGTACGCCGGGTTGATTCTGATATTCGTCGTCGGTGTCGGCGTCGAGCTGATCATGTTCCGGCCGCTGGAGCGGGCCATCCTGGACGCCCGCGGACTCGCCACCAAGAAACGATGACGGCTAGCGTAGGTCTATGTCACGCGGTCACGCCTTACCCAGCCCATTGCCCCTGATCGGCCTGGCACACGGCAGTCGTGATCCGCGTGCGGCGCAGACGATCGGCGAGGTGATGCGGGCGGTCGAGGCGCTGCGACCCGGCCTGGTGGCCCGACCGGCGTTCCTCGATCTGTCCGAACCTGACCTCAGCACCGTGGTCGGGCAGTTGCGTGACGAGTGTGACGTGCGTTCGGCGGTGGTGCTGCCGCTGCTGTTCAGCGAGGCCTTCCATGCGACCGTCGATGCGCCGACCGCAGTCGCGCAGGCGGAGCTGAATTGCGGTGTCGAACTGCGGCTCGGCGAGATTCTCGGGCTGGGTGAGGATGTGCTGGAGGCGCTG
>JBBQJM010000424.1:0-3769 GCA_038325895.1 Mycobacteriales bacterium | reverse complement strand
CCCACAGGAAGAACCGCGACTCGGTGAACTTCTTGCGCCACAGCAGCACCGCCCCCCAGATGCCCATGACGAAACCGAGTACTGCCAGGTAGGCCATCGCGCGCATCGACCAGTACTGGATGAACACGTTCGGCACGTAGTAGCCCGGCCCGTACTGCTGGTTGTACTGGGTGTTCAGCTCGGACAGGCCCTGCACCTCGCCGTCCCAGGTCCCGGTGCCCAGCACCGACAGCAGATGCGGGATCTCGATGATCTTGGTCGGGGTCTCGTCCTGGTTGTAGCCACCGATCTGGATGACCGAGAACGAGCAGGGCTGGCAGGTCGTCCAGTTGGCCTCGGCGGCCGCGATCTTCATCGGCTGATAGTTCGTCTCGTTGATGCCGAGCCGACCGCCGACCGGGAATTGCAGGACCGAGGCCACCGCGAGCACGAACAAACCCAGCTTGGCGGTGCCGCGGAACAGTTCGGCGTGATTGCCGCGGCGAAGGTGCCAGGCCGACACGGATAGCAGCACCGCGCCGCCGAAGATCAGCGCGACGAGCAGCGCGTGCGCGTACCCCCAGAGGAACACCGGATTGGAGAAAACGGCACCGATATCGGTCAACTGCGCGCGTCCGGTTGCGGGGTTGATCGTGTAGCCGCGCGGGTTCTGCATCCAGGAGTTCGCGGCAATGATGAACAACGCGGACAGGCAGGCGCCGAGCGGGACCATCCACGCGGTGAACAGGTGGACGCCCCTGGGCAGCACATTCCAGCCGAACAGCCACAATCCCAGGAATGTTGACTCGAGGAAGAATGCGGCCAGCCCCTCCATGGCCAGCGGCGCGCCGAATACGTCACCGACGAACCTCGAGTACGCCGACCAATCCATGCCGAACTGGAATTCCTGGACCAGGCCGGTGACCGCGCCCACGCTGACACTGATCAGCATCAGCGTGCCGAAGAACCGGGTCAACCGGCGCAGTTCCGGGTCACCGGAACGGTGCCAACGGGTGTGCAGCACAGCGACCAGGATGGCCAGACCCATGGTCACCGGAACGAAGAAGAAGTGATAGATGCTGGTCGTGGCGAACTGAATGCGGGAGAGGTCGAGCTGATCCATGTCTGCCCCCGATGGTCACCAGCACGTCATCCACACACTCGTCAGTTCAGCCGTGCCATTCGAACGGAATGCGCATGAATGCAGTGTGGCAGGGCGAGCTTGCCCGCCCTGCATGCGCCACTATCTGTCGCCCGGACAATGATCGGCATCACCCTTCAGGGATGACGCGCGACGGACGGTCACTGGCTGATCACCGGGTCATCACTGGGTCATCAGGCGGCCGGTTGGCGGTCGATGCGGGCACGTGCATCGACGAAGTACTCGGCCGACCACCACTGCCGGTACCGCTCGGCGCCCACCAGCGCGATCAGGCCGCTGGTCTGCGAGGTGTGGGCGGCCAACGCGGCGAACTTGCGGTCGCTCACCTCGCCGTCGCACCGCACCCACTGGGCCAGGTCGGCGACCGGGTCAGAGGGCGGCGCTGACCCGTCGAACCACAGCCCGACGTCGGTGTTCAACTCGCCCCATTCCCGGTGGAATTCGGGGGTGAGGGTCGCGTACCAGAGTCGTGCGCCGCGTCCAGTGGCCTCCCACGCCAGGGTCACCCACTCGGACACTGTGCGATGGTCCGGGTGCCCGGTCATGCCCTCCGGTCCGAAGGTCACGATGGTGTCGGGCCGGGTGGCGGCGATCAGCGCGGTGATCTTCCCGACGGCGACGCCGGCCGGAACCTCCGGGAGCGTGCCGTCCCGGTAACCGAGCCAGAGGTGTTCGTGGACGTCGACCGCAGCCAGGCTCGCCGTCATTTCCGTTTCGCGGGCGGCCGCGAGCCGGTCCGGCGTCCAGGCCTGCGGATCGTCGGTGCCCAGTTCTCCGCGGGTCGCCGTCGCGACCACCACCCGGTGGCCTGCCCTGCGTGCGCGCAGCATCAGGCCGGCGCTGAGGTAGGCCTCGTCGTCGGGGTGTGCCCAGATGCCGAGCAACGTCCCCCCGGATGCCTCGTCGGGGAACGCGTTGCGGTCGTTGGGGTGTCGGTGCGCCGTCATATCCGTCAGGGTGCCCCCTTCGCCTTCCGCAGACCTTCTCTTTTCTCGTTCGTGAGGAAGGTCGGGGGAAGGGGAGGTGCCTAGCTAGCGTCTTTCAGCGACAGCCTGTCGACCAATCTTGGCGGCCGGGCGGACACCCGGACCCCACGACGAAGGAGAACCAACATGACCAGCACGCAGGCACCGCCCCGCACTCAACGGGGTTGACGTTCCGATGCTCTTCGCCACCCTGGACGCCCTCAAGGCCCAGCCGGCGGCGGCGCAGTCCAGTTCCGGGCCAGCAACGAGTGGGTGAGCGGAATTCACAGCCGGTCCACTATCCAGGGCTACTACGGGGCCGGCATGGAGGACGGCACCAGGACGAGGCCCTTCAGCTACGACGCCGACCATCCGGAGGTATTGGCCGGGACCAACAACGCGCCGAGCGGTGGAGTTCCTGCTGCACGCGATCGCCGCCTGCCTGACGTCCGGGATCGGCAGCATCGCTGCCGCCCGTCGGGATCACCCTGTACCGCGTGTCGACAGTGATCGCGCCGTTCCCTGGGTCGAAGCCGACGGCGGCAAGTTCCCGCCGCAAAACGTCCGTACCCCAGGTGTATTCGAGCAGACTGTGGGGTGCCGATCTGGTGACCGCTGCCGGCAAATCTGCCTGACGTCACCGTCGACCAAGGTCAGGGTGGCATCGCCGGTGATGGTCAGGTCGCCGCTCGCGAGGAACGGTGCCCAGCGGGCCAGTTGGTCGGGGTCGATGAGCGCCGCGCACACCTTCTTCGGCGGGTGCTGCAAGTGCGCGAGAAGATCAGGGTCCAGCGGTCGCCTGCTGACCGGACGGCGACGTCGGCGAGTGGGCCCGGACCGATGGTGGATTCGTTCGTAGCTACTCCTTGTCGGGGTTTTCGGACTCGATTGCCAGTGAGTCGAGATGACGTTCGAGGGCGTCCAAATGCCGCGTCCACAATCGCCGGTACGGCTCGAGCCAGTGGTCGACGGCCTCGAACTGTGGTGGCTCCAGACGGTAGATCCGTTGTTGCGCAGCCGTGCGGCAGGCGACAAAACCCGCGTCCCGCAACACCTTCAAATGCTTCGAAACCGTCGGCTGGCTGAGCCCCAGCGAGTCGACCAAGCCGCCTACGCTCGATTCGATTCTGTGGTGCGGAGCTCGTGGAGGATTCGCTGTCCATTGGGCTCGGCCAGCGTTGCGAAGTCTGCCACCGTCATGCCTACGAGTACTCCGCTTCACGTATATATGTGTCAAGAGATGGATCGGTGCGCTCGGCGGTGACGCACGTGGCTCAAGTTGCGCCAGGTGGGGCGTGCTTGCTGAGGTGCGATCGATCCGCCTCCGCGGGGAATTCTTCGACGGGTAGCGGGTCGTCGTTGCTGACATAAGTGTGGCCGGTCGGCGTGGTCCAGGTTGTGGTGTGTGGTCCTGCGCGTTCGGTCTGGTGCCCGCCATGGGTTTTCGCGCGGTGATCTTTTCTGCAGCGCGCCTTGAGATTGATCGCCGTGGTGAGTCCTTCGGGAACCGGTATGACATGGTCGAGGTCGCAGCGGAACGCCGACGTGTGGCAGGTGCCGGAGTTGCACACGCCGTCGCGGTAGGTGACGGCCAGGGCCAGCTTCTTCGAAGGGAATCGGCCGAGTTCGGTGACGTCCAGCAGGTTGCCGGTGGTGTCGGTGA
>JBBQJM010000423.1:0-3771 GCA_038325895.1 Mycobacteriales bacterium | reverse complement strand
CGCGTAGGGGATCGCCGCGGACACGAAGCAGGCCACCGCGATGCCCCCCAAGAGCGCCCCGAAGCACACCCCGAGCGCCGCCGGGATCTTGTCGTAGTCGTCGTGCCACACGGCCTGGATCGCCACCGCGACCAGCAGGATGACGGTGCCCGGCGCGATCGCCGCCAGCGCATGGCCGAAGACCTCGCCGCGGGCACGCGCCCGGTCGCTGATGATCTGCAGGTGCAGCCACAGTCCGGATCCCTCCACGCCGTACTGGTTGCCGGCTTGGGCGCCCACCAACAGCGCGCCGAAGGCGACCGCGAACACCGCGCCATGCCCCCGGACGATCAGGAACGGGTAGAGGACCGTCAGCAACGCGATCATCAGCCAGGGCATCCGGCGCATCGGATCGCGCCAGACCAGCAGCCGATCACGCCCGGCGACCACCTCCATGGTGCCCACCACCCCGATGGCGACCGCATGACCCTCGTGTCCACGGCCGGCCGGCGAGGACCCGGCGGTCGCCGACGGAACGGTCGTCAGGCTGCGGGCCAGCGCCACCGACCACCACCACCAGGCCAACGCCAACGTGGCCGCGGCGATCAGCGCTGCCAGTGCGCCCTTGACGAGCTCACCGGCAGCGATCAGCGAGGGCAGCGAGGCCAGCGCCCCCGGCGGGGTCCAGGCCAGCGCGGACGCCAGGCTCGTTGCGCCCGCCGGCACCCCGGTTTGGTCTCCGCCGGAGTTCAGCAGCGTGACGAAACCCATATACAGCACGAAGATCCCGAACCCGACCGCCATCCCCAGATCCCGCCCGCGCCGGCTGGTCATCAACGCCGACATCGAGGTGGACGCCGCGCGGGACAGCACCACACAGGTGATCAGCTGGACCACCGCGCAGGCCAGCGCGACCGGTAACACCGACCACGGCACTCCGATCGCGACCGCCGCGCCGAGCAGGATCACCATGTTGGCCAGCGGCAGGTAGCCGATCAAGGACGCGGTCAGCAGCCCGCGCTGCAGGATCTGCGGGCGGATCGGCAGCAACGCGAAGCGCTGTGGGTCGACCGTCTCATCGACACCGAAGGCCACCAGCGGGCTCAGCACCCAGGCGACCAACTGCACCACGAACAGCGTGACGATCACCGGGGTGGCCGCCTCCGGCACCGCGCGGAGAGCCACCAAACCGGCGGTGATCAGGCCGATGAAGGCCGCCGCGACCACGAATCCGACGATCATCCAGATCCGGGTGGCGCCATGGGTAGCCCGGAGCCGGCTGGTGACCAGACGCCATTTCAGGCTTGCGAAGATCCCAACCACGACAACCCCCCTTCGCCGACATCGGCGGCGCCGATCAGATGCAGGAAGGCGTCGTCCAGGCTGGCCGCCGAGCCGCGGACGTCAGCGAGATGGCCCGCGGCGATGATCTTCCCGGCGGCGATCACCGCGACGTGCGAACAGAGATCCTCGACCAGCGCCATCACGTGCGAGGAGAACACCACGGTGCCGCCGGCCGCGGTGTACCTCGAGAGCACGGTGCGGATGATCCTGGCCGAGACCGGGTCGACGGCCTCCAGGGGTTCGTCCAGCAGCAACACCCTCGGCGAGTGCAGCAGCGCCGCGGCCAGGGTGATCTTCTTGCGCATACCGGTGGAGTAGTCGGCGACGAGTTTGTTGCCGGCGTCGGCCAACTCCAGCACGGTGATCAGCTCGGTGGCTCGGTCCTTGACCACCTGTGCCGGCATGCCGCGCAACCGACCGAGATAGCTGAGCATCTCCGGCCCGGACAGCCGCTCGAAGAGCCGCAGCCCCTCGGGCAGGACACCCATGCGGGCCTTTGCCGCAGGTGGGTCTGCCCACACGTCGACGCCGGCCACGATCGCCCTGCCGGCGTCGGGTCGCAGCAGTCCGGTGACCATCGACAGCGTGGTCGTCTTGCCGGCACCGTTCGGGCCGACCAGGCCGAAGAATGAACCTGTGGGAACGTCGAGGTCGATGGCGTCCACCACCCGGCGGCCGTCGAACGCCTTGGTCAACCCCCGCAGGGCAACCGCCTGACCGGCCGCCGACGCGATGGCCTCCTGCTGGCCGGGATAGTGTGGAAGGATCACAGAGGGTGAACTCTGATCGCTGCTTGTTGTCGCATCCGTCATACCGCCACGATAGGTCGCGGCACCCTCAGAATCGACGCGATAGCCAGTCGAGGACGACCACGGCGAAACCTTCAGGGTCCTCGGCCGGGGTGAGATGCCCCGCTCCCGGTAGTTCCACCAACTCGGCATCCCCTGCCGCGGCGGCCATTTCGTGGGCCGCGGCCGGCGGGGTCACGGCGTCCTGCTCCCCCACCACGATCAGCACCGGAACGCTCGCCGCGGCCAGCACGGGGGTCGAGTCGGGGCGGCCGGCCATCGCGCGCTGCGCCCAGGCGATGGTGGCCGCCGGAACGCTGTCGGCGATGGCGGCCAGGGTGGCTCGGGTGGCTCGGGTGTCTTCCAAGCCGCCCGCGGCGACCAGCGGCGCGATCGCATCGGGCCCGCTCGCGACGTCCCCGGCGTCCGCTCGCGCCGCGACACCCTCCCGCCGCTCGACCGCCGCTGCGTCGTCGGGACCGCACCGGGTGTCCACCAGGACCAGACCCTTGATCCGTTCCCGGTGCCGCCGCAGCAGTGCCAGCGCGACGTAGCCGCCCATCGACACCCCGCCGACGATCGCCCGGGCGATTCCGGCGGCGTCCATGCCCGCCGCCACGTCGTCGGCCAGCAGAGCGAGGTCGGGCGCCGCGTCACCGAGCGGAGGTCCGGAGCCGAACCCGCGGAGATCGGGCGTCGACACGGCGGCGGCCGCCGACAGGACGGCGCGCGCGCTGTCGAACATTCGTGAGTCGAGCGGAAAGGCGTGCAGCAGCACCAGGTTCTCCACGCACCGATCCTGGCACGATCGACCTCGCGCGGCGCGAGCTCAGGACGGTAGGGTTCGGGACGGTAGGGCTCAGGGCACCGGGACGAACACCACGAGCAGCAGCCAGGCGAAGATCGCCGACGGCAGCAGCGAATCCATCCGATCCATGATGCCGCCGTGCCCAGGCAGCAGGTTGCCCATGTCCTTGACGCCAAGGTCCCGTTTGATCAGCGATTCGGCCAGGTCACCGGCGGTCGCCGTACAGGCCAGCACGGCGCCGACCAGCGCGCCCTGCCACCACAGCCCGCCGAGCATCAGCCACACGGTCAGCGCGCCGCCGATCATGGCAGCCGTCACCGACCCGGCGAAGCCCTCCCACGACTTCTTCGGCGAGATCGTCGGCGCCATCGGATGCTTGCCGAACAGCACACCGGCGGCGAATCCGCCGGTGTCCGAGGCCACCACCATGATCAGGAAGGCCATGATCCGGTAGGCACCGTCGCTCGGCGCCAGCATCATGGCCGCGAAGCTGGCCAGCAGCCCCAGGTAGACGGTGACGAAGATCGATGCCGAGACGTCTGCCAGATAGCCGGCCGACCCGCGTCCGAACCGCCACGCCATGCAGGCCAGGGCGGTGAATGCGACCCCGAGCGCCTGTCCGGTGTGACCGTAGGGCCAGGCCAGCACCACGGTGACGGCCGCGCCCAGCGCCACCGGGACCCAACTGACCTGGATACCGCGCGCCGCCCGCAGCGTGTGCTGCAGCTCCCAGATGGAGGCGACGACCGCTGCCACGATGATGATCATGAACGTCTGGCGGTAGATCAGCAGCGAGGCGATGATCACCGCTCCGAGGCCGAGCCCGACGGCGAATGCCACCGGCAGGTTCCG
>JBBQJM010000422.1:0-3773 GCA_038325895.1 Mycobacteriales bacterium | reverse complement strand
CGCTCGACTCGGCTGAGTAGGAAACGCCTGAATCGGCGCACTTGGGCTGGTGATGTCAGCCGGACGGTCGGTGGTCCCTGGCGATGCCCGAGTTGTTCCTCGGCAACAGCACGCTGGTGGTACTTGCTGCGACGGGTCCAGGAGCACGATGTTCGTTTCGGGGTCGAGGATCAGCAGGTTCCGCCGCTGTTCTCGATTGCCCGTTCCATAGCTCGGCCCGAGTCATGATGCATCCGAGCGTGCGGCGGGTGATCCTGCCCATGACACGCCATCGGGGGAGATCAAGGGGTGATCACCAACCCAGCGCGGTCGCGAAGGATCTGCCCGACGATGGAGGTGTAGCTGCCGTCGATCACCCATGCCGGCTCGCCCGCGGCGAGGTGTACCCGGGTCCGGAACATGGCGCGGCGGCAAGGCCGTGATCCTGGAGCCGGGGGAACTGGGCGACCTGATCATCCTGCGGCACGGGCGTCGCGGAATGCCGCTGGCCTACACGCACCTGCTGCCCGCCACCTTCGGCGGCAAGGCGATGTTCAACGTGCAGAACGCGATGGGCGCCGCGTACTGCGCGGGCGCGCACCTGCACGACATCCGTGCCGGGTTGCGGTCTTTCACACCGGCGTACTATTCGGCACCGGGCCGGATGAACATGACCGAGGTCAAGGGGATCAAGGTCATCGTCGATTACTGCCACAACGCACCGGCAATGGTGGCGCTGGGCGACTTCGTCGACAGGTTCTTCGAGGACAGTGCCGCCTGGGAGCGGCCGCAGCGGATCGGGTTCATCGCCACCACCGGCGATCGCCGCGACCAAGGACATGATCGACCTCGGGCGGGAGTAGGCCAGGCACTTCGGTCGGATCATCCTCCGGGAGGACGTCCGGTTCCGTGGCAGGGTGCCGGGGGAGACCCGCGGGCCTGATCGTGCAGGGCGCCAAGGAGGCCCAGGCGGAGGGCTGCCGGCTCAAGCAGATCGAGGTCGTGCTCGACGAGATCGAGTGTGGGACGAGCTGCAGACCCTCGGACACCGGGCGCAGGCCGGGGCGGACGAGTTCGAGGACCGCTGACGTCGAACTCGCCGACCCGTCAGGCGGCGACGGGCACGGCACTGGCCGCGATCGCGGCCAGCTCGGCCCGGTCCGGGCCCGCGGGGAACGGCGGTCGCCAGCCGGTCTCGTAGACGGCCTTCGCCGTGGGCTCGACGGCGTCCAGACATGAGGGCAGGCCCTGCATGGTGATGTAAGGCACGATCGCCGGGGCGATCGACGGATCCTGCGACGCGGCGGCCAGGATCAGGTCCGAGGGCAGCCGGGCGGTCAGGTCGAGGTCGTGCCCGTTCCACCGCGTGGTCAGCGCGTCGTCCATCTGTCGGTGGTCCTCGACCCACGGACGCATGTTGTGCTGGCACCACTCGTCGAACTCGCCGGCGACGGCTTCGGCATCGCACCCACGATGGCGGTCGGCGTGCTCGTCGATCAGGTCGAGCAGCCGGCCCGCCTGCAGGTAGCTGGTGGTGATGCCGCGTCCGAAGTTCGGCGTCGTGGTGCACACCGAGTCCCCGACGAAGATCAGACCGGGCATCACGAGGGCACCGTCTGCCCCGCGCTGCCCGCGGTAGACGTTGAGCAGCGGGCCGCCCGGCAGGACGTCGGTCAGCGGCCGGGACACTGCCGGATCGGTCCAGGCGGCCAGACCCGGGATCGCCCGCGCGGCGGCGTCGAAGGCCGCGTTGTGCCGCAGCGGCACCAGGGAGCGGTCGCTGGTGTTACGGACGATGAGGGTGGAGAACGTTCCGTGCTCGTGCAGGAAGACGAGTACCTGGTAGCCGTCGTAGTTCCCCTGCCAGGCGAGCGGGTTGGCCAGTGGTGGGGTCGGGACGCCGGGGTGGAGCCGGTACTGCCGGTCGACGTAGGCGATGCCGCACGGGCCGCCGAGCTGCGGTCCCGTGCGCAGGCCCCGGTTCACCCGGCCCGCCCGTCCCGAGGCGTCGAGCACCAGGTCGGCCTCGACGCTGACGCCGTCGACCCGGATTCCGCTCGCCCGATCTCCCTCGACGGTGACCTCCTGCACATGGCCCTGCCGCAGCGTCAGACCGGGCTGCCCGAGAGCCGCTGTCCGCACGGACCTTTCGAACGTCGCCCGGCGCGACCGAATCCCGGCCTGCACGAGTGTTCCGTCCGGCAAGGGCATCTCGATCGGCTCCCCGCCGTTCGCGAGCCAGTTCTGCCACGCAGCCGGCGCCTCGCGTTGCAGGATCCTGATGATCTGCGGGCGGAACCCGTGGGCATGGTGGAACTGCATGACCCCCTTGCGGGCCCAGGTCCCGTCCGGCGCCGGACCGGCGTCACGGTCGACGGCGACGACGTGATGGCCGCGGCGAGCCAGCCCGATGCCCATGACGAGCCCGGTCGGGCCGGCTCCGATGATGGCGACCCTCATCCTGCTTCCTCCGTCATTCGTGTTACCGTCGGTGTGACGAATATGACCAGCATGGAGGAGAGCTGCGATGCGGTCAAGCGATTTGCGGTTTTCGCGGTGAACGCGCCGGCCAAGCGCTCGTACGCCTCCGCGTTGCGGGACAATCAGGCACGTGCGACCCATCGGGCCATCGTCACCGCGGCGGCCGAGCTGTTCCAGCGGTACGGGTATGCGGCAACCACCATCGACGCGATCGCGGCGGCCGCCGGGGTGAGCCGCAAGACCGTCTTCGCATCTGGCGGGAGCAAATTCGCGCTGCTCAAGGACGCATTCGACTGGTCCCTGGTAGGGGACGCCGAACCGATCCCGATGGCCGATCGAGAGCCGGTGCAGCGAATCATCGCCACGACCGTCCCCGCCGAGGCGGTCCGGCTGTGGGCCGAGATGATCACCGATACCGCGACCCGGGCCGCCCCGATGGGTGCCGTTCTGGTCGCAGCCGCGCAGGTCGACGCGGACGCCGCGGACATGCTGCGCATCTCCGACGGGCACCGGTTGGACGGCGCGCGGGCGTTCGTCGCCCACCTGGCCTCGATCGGCGGACTCCGGCCCGGCCTGGATCGGTCCGAGGCCGCCGACCTGTGCTGGTTGGCGATGGACGCGGGACCCTACCTTCGCCTGGTGACGGAGCGCGGTTGGTCGCCGGACCGCTATCGGCGCTGGCTCACCGCCGCGGTCAGCCGGGAGTTGCTGGAGCGGGTCTGACAAACGCGGTCAGGCCGCTTTCCCCTGTCATGGATAGCGCCCGACGACTTCGTCGCGGGCGACTGCGGCGCTGAGTCGAGGTCGGAGGACGATGGGCGGATGACGGAGAGTCGAGTACCACAGTGCGGCGTGATCGTCGGACCCGACACTCATTGAGAGCCCACGCATAGCGGTGACGTTGCGCGTGGTACTGCATGCGATTCTTCGGTGATGGACTCCGCCCGCTGGCAACGCATCACTGAATGGCCGCTGACCGTGGCAGCCTTGGTGTTCCTGGGATCCTACGCATGGGCGGTGCTCGCGGATCTGCAGGGTCCGCAGGATGAAGTTGCTCAGGCGGTGATCACCGCGACATGGGCGCTATTTGCCGTCGACTATTTCGATGCACGACCGGAGCCGGCAGCCACGATCAGCACAGAGAAGGCCGGGTACCAGGCGGCGAGCGCTTTTTCGTCCAACAAATCAAAGGACCGCTGGAGCGAACCAATCATCTCGGAGCCGCTCAACGACTTCAGCAGGCGCTGGTCACCGCAACGGCGATTGAATGTAGCCGCGGCGATGAGCGTGGTGGCCAGCGCTTCTGCGAATGC
>JBBQJM010000421.1:0-3777 GCA_038325895.1 Mycobacteriales bacterium | reverse complement strand
ATCGCGAGTTCGCCAGGTCCCGCCGGACGCAGCACCGTGATGCTGGCCAGGCGCCGTCGGCGTGAACCGCAGGATCGCGGCGGTCGGGCCCGCGTCGCCGGACGTGGTCTGGTACAGGTACATCCATCCGGAGAAATGGTCCGGATGGTCTCCGCAGATCCGCAGCGTCGACAGCGCGGATTCTCCTGTCCGGGCCGGCTCCCGGGGCCGGGTGCACGGTCCCCTCGGTGTCGGCGTCGACTTCGAGGTGCTGGACGTGGATCACGAGAAGCGCTGCTGGGAATGGCGAGTCACGCTCCCCGGCGGCATCCGCCTGACGCTGGGGCACGCGGTCGAGCAGCGGGGGAGCGGGACCCGGACCACCCTGGACCTCGCGGGGCCGGCACCGATCGTCCTCGGCTACGCACCGGTCGCCTATCTCGCGCTGACCAGATTGGTCCGCTGAGCTGCGCCTGCGCCACGGGTTCGCGGAGCGCGGCGTTGGTCGTAGCGTTCGTCCGCCGGGTCGAAGTGCCGTCGGGCTTCTCGCTGTTCCCCGGCGACATCGTCCGGCCGCCGCGGGCCTGGCTGGAGCGAACGGCGAACGTCGTGCGGGTGACAGAGCCTGCGCACGGCGGCCACTTCGCGGCGTTCGAGGAGCCCGAGCTCTACGCGGAGGAGCTGCGCGCCTTCTTCCGGCCCCACCGGGCTGCCGCGACGGGCTGACACCGCCGGCCCGCGTGGGCCTGACCCAGGCCGGCTCACTCACCGTCCGGGGCCAGCACCGCGGCGGAGTGCGGGGGCAGCGTCAGCGTCTCGGCCTCGACCGCGACGCCCGGTTGGGTGGCCAGCAACACCGCTCCCGACGGTCCACCGAGCGCGATCGTCCTGGTCTCGTCCGAGAGGTTGGCGGCGATGCGGAGCCCGGCACGATCGGCGACCAGCCAGCGTTCGTCGTCGTCGAACGTTACCGATGTCCGGGTGAACCGAGGATCGGTGAGTTCGGCGCGATCCCGGCGCAGCCCGGCCAGACGCCGGTAGAGGTCGAGCATCTCCCCATGGCCGCCGCTGTCCACCTCGTCCCAGTTCAGCTTCGCGCTGAGGAAGGTGTTCTCGTCCTGCGGGTCGGCGATCGCGTGCCGGTCCCAGCCCATCCGCTCGAATTCCCGGATCCGGCCCTCTCGGGTCGCGTCGGCCAGTTCCGGTTCCGGGTGCGAGGTGAAGAACGCCCACGGAGTCGAGGCGGCCCACTCCTCGCCCATGAACAACATCGGGGTGAACGGCCCGGTCAGCACCAGCACCGCGGCGATGGCCAGGTCGGCGGCGCTCAGTTGAGAGGTGAGCCGGTCACCCTCCGCGCGATTGCCCACCTGGTCGTGGTCCTGGCTGTACCCGATGAACCGCCAGCTCGGGGTGAGCAGGGTATCCACCGGCCGGCCGTGGTCGCGGCCACGGAAACTGGAGTAGGTGCCGTCATGGAAGAAGGCCTGCGTGATCACCTTGGCGATGGCCGACATCGACCCGAAATCGGCGTAGTACCCGTCGGTCTCGCCGGTGAGGGCGACGTGCAGCACGTGATGGAAGTCGTCGTTCCACTGCGCCGTCAGACCGTACCCACCTGCCTCCCGCGGAGTGATCATCTTCGGATCGTTCAGGTCCGACTCGGCGATCAGCGTCAGCGGCCGCCGAACATGCGGAGCCAGCGCGTCCACCTCGATGGCGATGTCCTCGAGCAGGTGGATGGCGTGGGTGTCGGTGAGCGCGTGCGCCGCGTCCAATCGCAGCCCGTCCACGTGATAGTCCTGCAGCCACATCACCACGTTGTCCAGGATATAGCGCCGCACCTCGTCGGACAGCGGGCCGTCCAGGTTGACCGACGCGCCCCAGGTACTGCCGCGGCCGTCGTCCTGCAGATACGGCCCGAACAACGGCAGGTAGTTGCCGCTGGCTCCGAGGTGGTTGTAGACGACATCCTGGATGACCCCGATGCCACGCTGGTGGCAGGCGTCGACGAACCGCTGGTAGGCCCACGGGCCGCCGTAGGCCTCGTGCACGGCAAACCAGAGCACCCCGTCGTAGCCCCAGTTGTGCGTCCCGTTGAACGCGTTGACCGGAAGCAGTTCCACCATCGTGACGCCGATCGAGGTCAGATGATCGAGCTTGCCGATCGCGGCGTCCAGGGTGCCCTCGGTGGTGAACGTGCCGACGTGCAACTCATAGATGAGGCTGCCGGCAAGTCGGCGGCCGGTCCACCCGCCGTCGTTCCACCGGTAGCCGGTGTGGTCGAAGGTGCGCGAGGGTCGATGCACGCCCTGCGGCTGCCGCCGGGATCGGGGGTCGGGCAGCACCTTGTCGCCGGAATCGAGCCGGAAACCGTAGTCGATCTCCGGCGGGCCATCGCCCTGCTCGCCGGTTTCGGCATCACCAAGATCGAGATCGACGGTCCACCAATGGTTGTCGTCGGCCTTCATGGGATGGTCCCGGCCCAACGCGACCAGGTTCACACTGGACGCCTGCGGCGCCCACACCCGGAAGTTCTGCAGCATCGTCACTCTCCCCGTTCGAGTCGTCGGAGCGGCTGGATGATCTGGCTCGGGGTCAGGGTCGAGGCCGAGAAACTGGAAATGTCCGCTCACCCCTCGGTCACGACGTCAGGGACCAATTCCGGGATCAAGAGCGCCACCGGGTAAGTGCCCAGCAGCACACCGACCTCGACCGGGCCGCCGGGGAACGCCCGGCCGGTCAGCACATCGGTCCAGCTGCCTCCCGTGAGTTCCAGCACCGGGAGTTCCAGCACCGTGTCCCGCCAGCCGCCGCCGGCGGCGAGTCCCACCGGTAGCCGGGTGGCGGCCGTCACCGCGCCGCCGCGGTCGAAGGCCACCAGATGCTCTGCGGCGGGCCCGGTCCCGGTCAGCGCGGTGTACCCGGAGAACAGCTCCGGTCGATCCCGGCGCAACCGCAGCGCCCGGCTGGTCACCAGCAACTTCGCCGCACCCTGCTCGTCGATCTCCGGCAGCCAGCCGTCGTCCAGTCGGCGCAGCAGATCAGCGCGCAGGTCGTAGTCGACCGGCCTGCGGTTGTCCGGATCCACCAGCGACAGGTCCCACAGCTCGCTGCCCTGGTAGACATCGGGAACGCCGGGCCCAGTGAGCTGAATCAGCTTGGCAGACAGGGAGTTCGACCATCCGGGCGGGCGGAGTGTGTCGACCGTGGCGACGATCGAGGCGTGCAGCTCGCCGTCGTCGTAGATCGCGTCCACCAACGCGTGCAGGCGTTCCTCGAAGCGGGTGTCCGAGTCGATCCACCCGGTCGACACCGCGGCCTCCCTGGCCGCCTTCTCCGCGTAGCCGTGCAACCGATCCCGCTCGATCGGCCAGGCCCCGACGGCCGCCTGCCAGACCAGCTGAGCCAGCGTCTCGTCGCTCAGCGGCGCGAGCGAATTCCACCGGCGTACCGCGGCCGACCATTCGTGCGGAACCTCCGAGATCACCGAGATCCGGGCCCGGACGTCCTCCGCGCGCTTGGTGTCGTGGGTGGTCAGGGTGGTCATCCCTGCCGGTCGGCGGCGCTGCCGCTCCGCCTGGATCCGGTGGAACTCCTCCGGGGTGATGGAGAACTGGTCGGGCTCGGCGCCGACCTCGGTCAGGGAGGTCAGCCTGGACCAGCGGTAGAAGGCGCAGTCCTCGACCCCCTTGGCCATCACCATGCCGGAGGTCTGCTGGAACCGGATCGAGATCTCCGAGCCGACATCGGCCAGCCGGCGGGCGATCTCGTCGATCGCGGCGGTCAGCTCCGGGC
>JBBQJM010000420.1:0-3807 GCA_038325895.1 Mycobacteriales bacterium | reverse complement strand
TGGGGCGCGTCCTACGCGTTGACCAGGACCGGGCAGGCCAGGGCCGGCTCCCAGGTGGAGGGCGGTCCCGCCGAGGAGGACATCAGCCGGTCGGTGTCGGTACCGACAGCAGCAGCGATGGGGCCCGCCGTGACCCTCGCGTTGCTCGGCGTGGCGGCAGCCGAGTCGGCGCTGAGTTCAGTGGCCGCCCGCGGGGCGGCGGCCATGCTAGGTGGAACGGTCAACGACCGCCGCACGGCCGGTCGGGCCGTCGCTCTCGGCGCGCTGGTCGGTGTCGGCTGGGCCGGGCTGAGGTGGGTCAACGGAAAGTTGACACACGCGGGCGAGAGCCTGGAACAGGCCCACGCCGAGACCCCCGTGCTCGCTGACGTCACCGGCGGTCCGGGGTCCGCGATCCCGTGGACCGCGCAGTCCAGGGAGAGCCGGCGCTGGTTGTCCATGACCCTCCCGGCGGCGGACATCTCGCATGTGATGGGCGAGCCGGCGCAGCAACCGATCCGGGTCTACGCCTCGTTGGAGTCAGCAACGACTGCGGCCGACCGGGCCGCCTTGCTGCTCGCCGAGATCGACCGCACCAAGGCGCTGGACCGGCCGGTGTTCGTGTTGTTCTCGCCGACCGGGTCCGGCTACGTCAACTATGTCGCCACCGAGACGGTGGAGTACCTGACCAGGGGCGACTGCGCGTCCGCGGCGATCCAGTACTCGGTGCTGCCATCGGCGCTGTCGTTGGGCAAAGTCCACTTGGCGACCGCGCAGACCCGCATCGTCGTCAACGGCATCATTGCGCGGCTGATGGCCATGCCGTCCGAGAACCGGCCGAAGTTCTACCTTTTCGGCGAAAGCCTGGGATCGCAGGTCAGCCAGGAGATGTTCGAGGGGCAGGGGCTTTCCGGGCCCGCCGGCATCGGGCTCGACGCCTCGCTGTGGATCGGGACGCCGGCGTCGACGGCATGGCGGCACCAGCTCGCCGATGACACGGACATCACCCGAGTACCGCAGGTGCAGCCCGGCGGGGTGCTCGTCACTCGCCACCTGCGGGACTGGACCGGGCTGTCGGACACCGAACGCGCCGGGGTGAAGTACCTGCTCCTGCAGAACGGTGATGATCCCATCCCGAAGTTCGAGGCCCCGCTGCTGTGGCGCACCCCCGACTGGCTGGGGCCGGACGCGACCCGGCCGCACGGCGCTCCGCGGGGCACTCGCTGGCTGCCGGTGACGACCTTCTTCACCACCTTCATCGACATGCAGAACGCACTGCACCCGACTCCCGGTGTGTTCGGCGAGGGCGGGCACGACTATCGCAGGATCATTCCCGAGGCGCTGCGGACGGTCTTCTCGCTGGCGGCCACGGACGGCCAGATGGCCCGGGTGCAGCAGGCGCTGCGGCTGCGCGAACTGGGCTGGGAAGCCAAGCGACGGTGGGAAGCCACCGAGTCGATGCCGGCCGCGGAGCAGCAGCAGGTCCGCGCCGCGCTCGACGAGACGGTGTCCGAGTGGGTCGGGCACCAGGTCGACGACGGCGGGATCCAGGCGATCATCGAGGCCGATACCTGAGCCGGCCCCAATACCTGGTCCTACACCCGGGTCGATCACCCGGGCCGATCAACCGGGCCGATCAACTGTGACGGTCACCCGGGTCGATCAACCGGGCCGATCAACTGTGACGGTCAACCCAGCACCCTCACCTCGCAGCTCACCGAAGGAATCCCCACCAACTTCGCGTCCGCCGTCAGCACCGGCACCGACAGCGCCTCCGCCCACGCGAGGTACGCCGCGTCGTAGGGTGTCGCTTTGTCGCGCAGCTCCCATATCCTTTGCAGAACTTGCCCTTCCAGCGGCAAACTCAAGATCACCATGGACCGGAATCGGGCGAAAGCGGCGTCGCCGCCCTTGGGCGTCAGCGACCCCCGAGTCAGCCGTCGCAGGGCGTTGACCACCTCCGCGGGTTGATGACTCGGTGCCGCCCAATCGAGATCGCGACTCAAGGCCTCGCGAGCTCGCCCGGCGCTTCGAGGCTCACCCACGAGCACCGCGACGATGACGGAAGCATCGACGATGATCACGACGGACAATCACCACCGACCATCACCACCGACGAGCACGATCACGATGCCGCGAGGCCGTCACGACCCGTCCGTATCTCCTTGACGATTGTTGGCAGGGGCACTCCGGCGCCGATGGGGTCGATCTCCAGCAGCTCCCTGTTCGCGGCGAACCTGGCCTCGCGCTCAAGGACGGCCAGAAGGTACTGCTGCAGAGACTGGCCTTGGCGCCTGGCTGCCGCCGACAGCGCGTCGTGCACGTGCGGCGGGACGTCCCGAGTCGTGATGGCAACCATGCAGGCATAATAGCCGCATTGTGCCAGCACTACGCCTGCACGCCTGATGCCGGGGTCACTGTTCGGGCGGCGCATCCGGTGCCGTCAGCAGGTCACCCAGCGGCGGCACCGAGGACGCGCCGGGATGACCGGAACCCAACGTGGACGAACCCGGCTGCGCCGTGAGGCCGAGCCGGTCGATGATCTCCGCGGCCAGTTCCGCGGGACGGCGGCCGAGCTTCACCACCAGGGTGTTCTCGTCGGGGCCGGGGGGCTCGAGCGTGTCGATCTGGGAGTCCAGCAGGGTGGTCGGCATGAAGTGGTCGAGCCGTGCGCTTAGCCGCCGTTCGATGGTGTCCTTGTCGCCCGCCAAGTACACGAACACCACATGGTCGCCGCGCATCCGGTCGCGGTAGATCCTTTTCAGCACCGAGCAGGTGATGATTCCCGGCCGGCCCGCGGCGGTGTGCTCGCGGATCCATGCGGCCACGGACTTCAGCCAGGGCCATCGGTCCTCGTCGGTGAGCGGAATCCCGGAGTGCAATTTCGCGACGTTCGCAGGTGGGTGCAGGTCGTCGCCCTCCTCCAGATCCCAGCCCAGCTGGCCGGCGAGAATACCTGCCACGGTGGACTTTCCGGATCCCGAGACGCCCATGATGACGAGGACGGGCCGCTGGTTCGCTTCCATTTGTCCCCACATTCTCTGATGTCGGCCCGCCGGCAGCTTGGATTCTTTGCTCGCAGGCAATCCGGGCATGGATCCGCACACCGTTCTCGCCGACGTCGATGACGGCGCAGCCTGGCGGAGTGAAGTTCTCGGTGCGGAGGACCACGGCAACTGTTGCGCGACCGTCAGCGGCGAAATACTCCATGGCCTGTTCCAGAGCATCCCAGTCGCTTCCTGTGGTGGCTGCGTCGATCAGTCAGACCTCGGGTGTCCAGTCGGCGGTTCCTGGGTCGATGATCCGGTCGGCCAGCACCGTGGTGCCCGGGTGATGCAGGGTTTTCCGGGTCTCACCTCGAAGTCGTCCTCCAACAGATAGTAGAACGGGCGCCCATAGTCCGACGTCGATTCCATCACCACCACGGTGGCCTTCGTCGAGCAGATGATCCTTCGGGCAAGGATCTGGTTCGTCATCGACCGCCACGCAGTCACCGTCGAGGACGTCTTACGGCGGGTACGGCCTGGATCCGGACGCGCAAGCCGCCGCAGACCAAGCCGCGGCAGCACACCTTCGCGTCCTTCTTTCGAGACGTCGATTCCCGCGCACCGCTGGTGCAGAACTCCATCACGCACCTGACCTCCCGTCCCGGCCACCGGGCGTGACCGGGTTCGAACCGGTTGAGGGGCGCGTGTTCCGCGGAAGGGCGGGTAAAAGAAACGGGTGCGGCTCTTCTGGAGGGTCGGCGCTGAGCGTGACTTTCCCGCGTGTTGTGCCCACTGGCTCTTGTTGTGCGCTGGTTGAACCTGAGTCGACACGCTGAACCAG
>JBBQJM010000419.1:0-3810 GCA_038325895.1 Mycobacteriales bacterium | reverse complement strand
CGTTGTCCCACCATCGCGACACCCCCTCGGCGACGGCCGCCCGGGGGCGCAGCAGGCAGGTCGTCGCGATCGCGACGTCCCTGTGCCTTGCGCTGGCCTCTGGCTCGACCATTCTCCTGCCGGCGGTGCCCGCGGTCGCGGACGGCACTCCGGACATTTCACTGTCCAAGAGCGCGCCGGGCTCGGTACTGGTCGGCGAGCCGGTCACCTACACACTGACCGTGACCAATCCGGCGGGCGCGGTGCCCGCGTTCAACCTGTCACTGCGCGACGTTCTTCCTGTCGGCATGACGTACGTCCCGGGTTCGACCACCCCGGCCGACGTCGGCGACCCGACGCTGATCGCCGACCGGCCGGCCCTCGGGCAGAGCACGCTGATCTGGAGCAACGTCGCCGACCCGCCGCCGAACGGCTCGTACACACTCACCTTTCAGGCGCTCCCGGACCCGGCCACCTACCCGGTCGGCGCGACCGTCACGAACACCGCCGACGCCTACGTGAACTCCAACGCGCGCAACGTTCCTCAATTCAACGCCGACGGCACCGTCGTTCCCGGCAGCGATTCGTTCACCGGCTCGGACTCTGCGAGCAGCCCTCCGACAACGGTGTCGGCGTTCGAGGTCACCAAGTCCGAGCCGAGTCCGGAGGGTGAGCTGCTGCGCGGGGTGCACGACAACACCACCGTCTACACCCTGAATGTGCGCAACAACCCCGGTGCGGCCACCGACGCCATCGTTGTCGTCGACTACATCCCCGCGGGCCTGGAGTTCCTGGCCTGCGGCGGCGTGGACAACACCACCAATCAGCAGCCCGAATACGCGGGTGCCCCGAGCCTGACGGTGGTGCCGCCGGCCGGACCCGATTGCGTGACGCCGGACAGCGTCGACACCGTCACCAATCCACCGGGTGTGCCAGCCGGCGTCTACACCGCGGTGACCTGGACCGTCGGCGACCTGGCGCCGGGCGCGTCCACCACCATCACCTACCGGGCCGGTATCCCGCTGCGGTCCAACACCGATACCTGGCCGAACGGTCGCCCGACCGCCGCCAGCGGTGACCAGGGAGCGAACCTGGACAACAACACCGGAACGCCAACCGCCGAGGGCGCGTCGGAGCTGGGGCTGACGAACTACGTCCGCGCGTCCGGGACCTACGAAGGACCGGCCGCCGGGGGTGGTTCGACGGTCACCGCCGAGGCCGACGCCTCGGTCACGGCGGAGGACCTGTCGATGCAGAAGTCCGTTGACCCGGCGACCTTCATCCGGAATCAGGTCGCCACTTACACGCTGGTGCTGCGCACCGGGGAATACCGCCAGGTCAACGGCCTGATCATCACCGACGTGCTGCCCAACGGGGTGTGCCCACTCTCGACGACCACCAATTTCGTGACCGGCGCCCCCGCGGACTGCGCACCAGGACCGGGATTCGCCCCGACCAACGCGACCATCGACTCGGCGGTCCAGCACACCGACGGCACCTTCAGCCTGGCGCTGATCCCGACCGCGACCATGGGCCCGAACGACACGCTGACCATCACCTACCAGGGCCGAATGCGCTCGACGTACACCGGCACCGGGCCGGCCGGAGGGCCGGATCTCAGCGGACGACCGACGGCAGAACGCGACTCGTTCACCAACACCGCGACGGTGGACGGTAACTCCGCCGCGCTCCCCGGCCCCAACCCGCCCGACCCGGCTCCCGATGTGATCGTGCACGACAAATCCTCGGCAACGCAGACCTCTGAAGGTGGGTCGATCGACAAGCAGGTCGCGCCGCGTGCCGTGCCGATGGACTGCGGGTCAGCGCTCTATTTCAACCCGTCTCTGGTTCCGGACACCAGGCCCGTGTTCCAACTCGGTGATCGGGTCTGCTTCCGGCTGCGGGTCAATTTCGGGCCTGACAATCCCACGCGCAACGCGGTCGTCACGGACTACCTGCCGAAGGGCACGCGCTACGAGCCGCGCTCGGCCTTCGTCACGCCTGTCACGACCCTGCCGAGCGACGAGATCGTCTTCAACGAGGGGCCGGCCGCGGGTCAACTCGCCGAACCGACATGGCTACTGGGCAGGGATGACGGCGCCGGCGGGAGGTTGGTCGACCCGGGCTCCGTCTTCGAGGTCGAACTCAGCGCGATCGTGATCGCCACCGGGAACGACCCGGCTGCGCCGCAGGTGCTGGAAAACCTGATGAAGGCGCGCGCCCAGAACACCTTGGGCCAGGCCATCTCCCGTCGCGACAAGCTGCAGCTTCAGGTGGCACCACCGCCGCCACTGGCACTGCTCAAGGGCGTCGCATCGGTGAACGGTGTGCCCGCCGGCGGCAATCCGCCCAACGTGGACAACGTGCCGGTGACCCAGGGTGCCCAGGTCGGGTTCCGCATCGACATCTCCAACAACGGCACCGCGCCGGCCGGCAACGACCAAGGGGTCAGATCCCTGCGGGTGCTCGATGCGTTGCCGGCCGGGATCAGCTGTGCGGACATCTCGGCGATCAGCGACGGCGGGGTGTGCTTCAACGCCGGCACTCTCGGCCGGCCGAACGTGCTGCCCGGCACGGCCGCGGTATTGGACTGGACGCTGCCGCCCACGGACACGATCGACCCGGGAGCCACCCGGGCACCGCTGACGTACACGATGACCGTCCCGACCGTCGAGTCGGTGTCCACCGTGCTCGCCAACACCGCCGCGGTCCGGCAGTACGAGGTGGACACCGATATCGTCGAGGACGGGGTGGCGCGTACCTCCACCTTCTTCCCGAAGTCGAACATCGACCAGAACGTCGCGCCGTCCGAACAGAACGCCCCGCCGGTGTCCGATATCTCCTCCGTCGTGATTCCCGATGTGGCGGTCACCAAGACCGGCACGACCTCGATCACCGAGCAGAACAACAACACCCCGAACCAGGCCGTCGTCGGTGAACTGGTCACCTACCCCATCAGCGCCCGGATACCAGCCCAGACAACGGTTTTCAACGCCACCCTGACCGATCCGCTGACCACCGGGATCGGCTTCGTCAGTGCCACGGCGGGGTACTCGGCGAGCGGGGTTGCGCCGGCCACCGCGCCGTTGCCGGCCGGCGTCACCCAGAACCCGGCCACCGGTGCCCTCACCTTCCCCCCGACGTACACCAACAACACAGCGACGGATCAGCTGTTCCAGGTGACGATCACTGCGCGGGTGACGACCGACAGCTCCAACCTCAACGGCGTTGTCCGCACCAACACGGCGACCTTCGCCAGTCGCACTGCGGTGACGGGCGGGTCCGCCATCCCGCCGCGCACCGCGTCCTATGCCGTCACCGTGGTGGCCCCGGATCCAACCATCGACAAGCAGAACGACACCGGAGGGAGGGTGGTCGTCTCGGGACAGACCGTCACCTACACCCTGACGGCGACCGACCCGTCGCCCCGACCGCCCGCGAAGGACACCATCGTGGTGGACTGCGTGCCATCCGGGCTGACGTTCGTGAGTTACGGAAACCCCACCCAGGGCAGCACCCAGGCCGCAACACCGGGTACCGGCACCAACGGCTGTCCGGTGACCACAACTCGGTTGGTCTGGAACATCGGCACCCTGGCCCCGGGCAGCGCGCCGACCCTGACGTACACCGCCACCGTTGACCCCGCGGCGGCCGGTGCCGTGACCTACACCAACACGGCAACGTTGACCGCCGGCACCTTGGAGGACGGCAAGACCGACCCGCTGTCACCCGACAACCCACTGGAGCGCACGTTCCTCTCGCAGGAGAGCAACACCATCCAGGTGGCCGGAGCAGCAGTGGTCAAGGTGGTGACACCCAACCGGGCGACCA
>JBBQJM010000418.1:0-3818 GCA_038325895.1 Mycobacteriales bacterium | reverse complement strand
GATGACGGCGATTGGTCCGAGCACGATGCCTTCGTCTGCGGGTCGCCGGAAATGGTCGAGGCCACCGTCAAGCGGCTGCTGGCTGTCGGCGTGCTGGAGGATCGGGTCCGGTTCGAAGAGTTCGGCGAAGCGTGAGTGGCGAGGCGTGAGTGTGGCCAGGCGCGAGTGTGGCCAGGCGCGAGTGTGGCGTGGGTAGTGAGGCGGTCGGCCGCCGGGCCGGCGATGTGGTCCCGAATGTTGTCAGAGTGACAGGGAGATGGCGATGACCGACGCGACTTCTGGGGTTCCTGGCGGAATCACCGGCGCGGAGTTGGCCACGGCCACCTTCGCGACCTCGAAGGGCTTTGGCAAAGGCGGCGGCTACGAGCCGACTGAGGTGGACTCGTTCCTGTCGCGATCGGGTGCTGCCGTCGACCGGCTCAACGCCCGGCTGGCGGAGGTCGAGCAGTCGCTGACCGATGCCCAGGCCGAGATCGCGCAATTGCGCGATCGGATCGACCGGGACAGCCGATCCAGCGAGGTCGAGCAGGCAATGAGTGTGCTCACCACCGCTCAGATCACGGCGGACAACACCATCGCGCACGCCGACGACTACAGCGCGAAGGTCATGGCCGAAGCGCAGCAGCTGTACGAGACCACCCGGCGGAACGCCGCCGTGCTGGAGCAGGAGACCGAGAGCAAGTCCCGCGCCGTGTACGACGACGCCCTGCGCCGCGCCGAGGCCGTTGAACGAGAGAACGAACAACGGGTGGCCGAGCTGACCCTGACGGCAGAGATCGCCCAGGACGAGCTCGACAACCAGACGGCGTACCTGCGGACGTTGCGGGACGCCACCCGTACCCAGATGGAGAAGTTCCTCGAGGGGATGCTGGACCACCTCTCGGATCAGTACGGCAGGGCGCACCCGATCGCCGCCCAGGCGGCCAACGACGCGGTGGCCGGCGCGGTCACGGCCGGAACCGCAGCCAGCGGGAGCGCGCGCCGCCCACGCCGCACCCAAAAGATCGGTGCACGGCCGGCGGCGGTCGCGGGTCGCCCGACGGCGGCCGCTCCGGACCGTCGCCGCCAGACCCCCGGCCAGGCAGCTGCGCCGGGGGCGAATCAGGGATCGGCGGGCGAACTGCCGAGCATCCCTCCCCCGCGCCTGCCACGGCCGTCGTCACCGGCTCCGGCAGCCCGCCCGGTCGGCACACCCATCACCGACTAACTCAGCGTTCGCCGGTCAGAGTTCGCGCAGGGCCAGCAGGATCTCGCTGCTCGGCGCGGGCCGGCGTGCTCGGTCATCGGCAAAGCCCTGGTTGAATTGACGTCAGAAGCAGACCGCGCCCTTCGCAGCGGAACCCACCAGCTTGGCGTACTTGCCGGCGACACCGAAGTTGAGGTTCTGCTCCTTCGGCTTCCACTGCTCGCGCCGCTTGGCCAGTTCGGCGTCGTCGACGATCAGGTCGAGTGTCCGGGAGGCCATGTCCAGCCGGATCAGGTCACCATCCCGCACCAGCGCGATCGGCCCGGCGTTCGCCGCTTCCGGCGCGACGTGCCCGATGCACAGCCCGGTGGTCCCACCGGAGAACCGTCCGTCGGTCAACAGCAGCACGTCCTTGCCCAGGCCGGCACCCTTGATCGCGCCCGTGACGGCCAACATCTCCCGCATGCCCGGTCCACCCTTGGGGCCTTCCCAGCGGATCACGATGACGTCCTTGGGTCGGAGGGTGCCGTCGGCGATCGCGTCCATCGCGCCCTGCTCGCCGTCGAACACCCGAGCCGGGCCCTCCCAGACCTCGGCGTCGAACCCGGCGCTCTTCACCACAGCACCCTCGGGCGCGAGGGACCCGCGCAGGACGGCGATCCCGCCGGTGCGGTGGATCGGGTTGGTCATCGCGTGCAGCACCTCGCCGTCCAGCGCCGGCGGGTTCAGCTCCGCGAGGTTCTCGGCCATCGTCTTGCCGGTGACGGTCAGTGCGTCGCCGTGCAGCAGGCCCGCGTCCAGCAGCGCCTTCATCACCACCGGCACCCCGCCGATGCGGTCGATGTCGGTCATCACGTACTTGCCGAACGGCTTCACGTCCGCGAGGTGCGGGGTGCGGTCGCCGATCCGATTGAAATCATCGAGCAGGAGTTCGACTCGGGCTTCGTGGGCGATTGCCAGCAGGTGCAGCACCGCGTTCGTCGATCCGCCCAACGCCATGACGACGGTGATCGCGTTCTCGAAGGCCTTCTTGGTCAGGATGTCCCTGGTAGTGATCCCGGCGTCCACCAGCTTGACGACGGCCTCGCCCGAACGCACCGCATAGGAGTCGCGCCGGGAGTCGGGGGCGGGCGGTGCTGCGCTGCCCGGCAGCGACATGCCGAGCGCCTCGGCCGCACTGGCCATGGTGTTGGCGGTGTACATGCCGCCGCACGCGCCCTCGCCGGGGCAGATGGCCTTCTCCACCTCGTCCAGCCGCTGACGGGTGATCTTGCCGGCCAGGCAGGCGCCGACCGCTTCGAAGGCGTCGATGATGGTGACCGTCTCGCCGTCCAACTGCCCAGGCAGGGTCGATCCCGCGTAGAGGAACACCGCGGAGATGTCCAGCCGAGCGGCCGCCATCAGCATGCCTGGCTCGGACTTGTCGCACCCGGCCAGCAGCACGCCGCCGTCGAGCTGCTCGGCGCGGAACACCGTCTCCACCGAGTCCGCGATGACCTCCCGGCTGACCAGTGAGTAGTGCATCCCACCGTGACCCATCGAGATGCCGTCGGAGACGGAGATGGTGCCGAACTCGAGCGGGTAGCCATCCGCATCGAACACGCCCTGCTTGGCGGCCTTCGCGAGCCGGGCCAGCGACAGGTTGCACGGGGTGATCTCGTTCCACGAGCTGGCCACGCCGATCTGCGGCTTGCGCCAGTCGTCATCGCCCATGCCGACCGCGCGCAGCATCCCGCGCGCCGCCGCGCGCTCGATCCCGTCGGTGACGATGTAGCTGTGCGGCTTGCGATGCACGGGGTGGTCCCCGGGCGCGGAGGATACGGGCGTCTCGGCGGTGTCGGTCATGACGCGAACTTTACGACTGGTCGAGTTGTCCGGGCAGCCAGGTCGGGGGCGGGCAGGCTAGAACAGGCGCGGCCCCCTGCAACCCGTCCATGATCAAGAAGTCAGGCCATCCCAGGTTGTGACACGACATCAAATGGCCGCAAACCGTGATCATCCGGCGCCCACACGACGTTGCGGATGCTCACGAGTGTCTCCGGCAGCGGCCGGGCCGGGTAACGTCGCAACCCGATCAGACCGGGCACCGCCCGGCCCGTACCTGCTGGAGCAGCCCCGCTATGACCATGATCGGCTTCCCGCCGGCCGTCGAACACCGCTGGTCGCTCGCCAACTGGCAGCACGCGCCCGTCAACCGCTGGTCGTTCCAACACCTCCGCGAGGTGGTGCCGACCGCCCGGGTGAGCCGCGGGGCGTCACCCGCCCGACCGCTTCCCCAGGGTTCGGGATTCCAGCAGAACCAGGTCGTCTGGCGCCTGGACGGCAGCGCCGGGACCGTCGCCGGGGTGCTCGCCGACACCTACACCGACGGTTTCCTGGTGATCCACGACGGCAAGATCGTCGCCGAGCAGTACCCCGCCGGCATGCCCGCCGATCGGACGCACATGCTGATGTCGGTGAGCAAGTCGCTGGTCGGCTGCGTGGTCGGGATGCTGGCCGATCAAGGCGCCATCGACGTCACGGCGGCGGTCGACTACTACCTGCCCGAACTGGCCGCATCGGGCTACCGTGGGGCCACCGTCCGCGACGTGCTCGACATGCGGTCCGGCGTGCGGTTCTCCGAGGAGTACCT
>JBBQJM010000417.1:0-3831 GCA_038325895.1 Mycobacteriales bacterium | reverse complement strand
ACGGGCTTGTCAAACGGGACTGACGCACATCACTGACGCACGGCACCGACGCACAGCACGGTGCGGACCGGTTGGTGCATCCGCATGCATCCAGCGGGCCACCCGCGGTCTCATGCTCAGGGGTCGGCTGGCCAAGGGCGGGCTACGGCCGCGCCGAGTCCGATCGCGGCGCGTCGTACATGGCATCGATGATCGCGGCGTACTCCAGTTCGATGACCTTGCGTTTCAGCTTCAGCGACGGCGTCACCTGGCCGCCTTCCTGGGTGAATTCCTTGTCCATCAGGGTGTACCGCTTGATCCGCTCGTAGTTGGCCAATTCCGTCGAGAGGTCGCGGATCCGGCTCTCGTACATCGCAACGACCAGCGGGTGGGCCACCAGTTCCTCGCGGCTCGTGTACGGGATGCCGTGCTCGTCGGCGTGCCGTTCCAGGATCGGGAACACCGGTTCGATCAGTGCCGACAGGTAGGTGCGCCGGTCGCCGATGACGATGAGTTGCTCGATGAAGGGATCGGTGGCCAGCAGCGATTCGATCCGCTGCGGCGAGACGTTCTTGCCCTGGGAGGTGATGATGATGTCCTTGATGCGATCGGTGATCAGCAGGAATCCGTCGTCATCGAAGTCTCCCTTGTCGCCGGTCCTGAACCAGCCGTCCTCGAAGGCGGCGGCGGTCTCGTCGGGCTTGCCGTGGTAGCCGATCATCACGTTGCCACCGCGGATCTGGATCTCGCCGCCGTCGGCGATCCGGATGTCCGTACCCAGCACCGGCTTTCCGACCGTGCCGAATCGGAACGACGCGGGGAAATTGCAGGTCGCGAGCGCCGTCGTCTCGGTGAGCCCATAGCCCTGCAGGATCAAGATGCCGGCGGCGAAGAAGAACTCCTCGATGTCCTTGTTGAGCGGCGCGCCGCCGGCGGCAAAGACCTTCTTCTCGCCGCCGACCACCTCACGGACCTTCGAGAGCGCCAGCCGATCGGCGAGTGCATACTCGGCGCGCAGCACCGGGTTGACGGATCCGCCCGAAATGCGACGATGCTGGAACCTGCCACCGACGCCGATCGCCCAATGAAAGAGCTTCGCCTTGACCGCTGAACCGCGTTCCACCCGGTCCAGCACGGTGGCGTAGATCTTCTCGTACAGCCGCGGGACGCTGACCATGATCGAGGGCCGGACCTCGGCCATCGCCTCCACCACCTTGCGCGGGTCGGCCAGGTAGCAGTTCTCGGCGCCCTTGGCGAAGACGTAGAACGACCAGGCCCGCTCGTAGGCGTGGCTCAACGGCAGGAAACACAGGCTGTTGTCGCCCGGTCCGACATTGAACCGCTCGTCCAGCGCGCGGACCTGATGGAAGAAATTGGCGTGGATGAGCACGGCGCCCTTGGGATCGCCGGTCGTGCCCGACGTGTAGATCAGGGTGGCGACATCCGTGCCGGCGCCGGCGTCGATGCGGGCCGTCAGCTCGTCCTCCAGGGTCGACGCGGCGCCCCGCGCGAGCAGGTCCGCGAAATGCTCGGAGTTCTCGCCGGTCAGGGAGGTGGCGGTGTCGAAGGCGATGATCGAGGTCAGCTGCAGGGTGTCCGGCCGAAAGGCCATGACCTTGTCGTATTGCGCCTGCTCGCCGACGAAGATCACCGAAATGCCGGCGTCGTCGACGACGTACCTCGCCTGTTTGACGGTGTTGGTCGGGTAGATCGGCACGGAGACCGCACCGACGCTGAGGATCGCGAAGTCCGCAATGGTCCATTCCGGCCGGTTGGGGGAAAAGATGCCGACCATGTCGCCGGCCCGTACACCGGACTGGATGAGAGCCTTGGCCGCCGACCTGACGCGCTGCCCCAGTTCGGCGTAGGAAATCGTGCGCCACGTCGTACCGTCCTGGAACCGCATTGCCGGTCGGGATGCGCATCGCAGCGCGTTGTCGCGGATCATCGCCGCGAGATGGTCTGTCGTCACCGGTCCCACTTCATCTCGCTCGTCTCGTCAGGGACACACCTCACACGCTCCCCGGCAGCGTCAGCTACGCCGCCATCGAGTCTCGCATCCCGCGCAGTTCGCCGCGTGGGCCATTCGGCCCTGATTCCGTCAGCCGGCCTCGTACCGCAGGGCGATGGTGTCGGACGGTCTGCACCCGGTCCTGGGCCCGCTGCCGGTCACTGCTGAGCACGAACGCTTAGCGCTCCAGGGCGCGACCGTTTGCTGGTCACGTAGTCAGAGGAGTCCTCCTGCTGTCTGCTCCCGCTCCGCATACCACGGACAACGAGGGACCGCCCGGCGATGAGGCTGATACGTGGCGACACCGAGTCGGGTCACCGCCCGTCGTGTCCGAACCCCACAGACTGAAACGCGCTCCGTCCGAACCATGATGCCCCGCCATAGGCCCGATGGGAGTGAGCGCAGGACCGAACAGCATTGACCCACGCCGCGCACCGCGCACCGCGCGCCGCGCCGCGCCGTCGATGTCGGCGCAGGTGAAATAGACGTTCCCGTATTCCCTTGGTTCGGCGTTTCCGCGGGGAGTTTGCCGACGACTCCAGCGACGGCGTCGGTCTCGGTATCGCCGCCGGCATGCGGGCTGACCGACGGCCGGCGGCGGTGGGCACACCGGCGCCGGGTCGCGCTGGGGTCGCGCTGTGGTGATTCCGGCGACGGCGACGTCATTCTTGACGCTTACCGAGTAGCGGCGTCCTTCGATGATCTGCCCGGGATATCCGGCGGAGACGACGACGTCGTCAGGCAGCCAACCGGGCAATTCGGCATGGAAGGTATTCGCCCGTGCCAGATTCGCTGTTCTCAATTCCGCCCGACACGGCGCGCCCGGAGGGTACGAACCGGGCGTCGACTCTGGCAGCTCAGACTCTGGCAGCGCGGACTCTGTCTGTTGTGACCAACGTGATCGACATGCATTGGTGCACAAAGGATCGGCGCGCTTTCTGACCACCTTTCCACACCGTGACCCGGCGGCCCGCAGGCGCGAGAGAGGTCGCCGCTCCCATCCACGGAGGTTGCCCTCGCCGGCACGGTGATTTCGCACTCGGCACCGTCTCCTCTGCCGACCGCGCTGTGTCCTGGGCCGAGCGAATTATGTGCAAGAAGTATCCGGATTTCGCTGCCTGAAATCGTCGCTGATGGACCGGCGCCGCGATGGTCGGCTCAGACAAAACCCGCGACCGTTTCGGGGTCATCCTGGGTCGTCCCCGATATTGTGTGAAAGCGCCCGATCTGAGGCACTGAATCGATCAATAGCCCGGTTGGCGCGATGTCCGGGGACCTTCGACCCTGCTCAATAGACGGCGCGGGCCCGACACTCAAATCACCGTGGGGGTGTCGGGACCCAGCCGCGGCCGTTGATCAGGAGGGGAAGTGCCATGACTCAACGCGCCAACGCGCCAATGCGACTCGCGGTGAAAAGCGTGCTCATCTACGACGAGCGCAGCGACGCGCGGCACGCGCTGACGGCGGTCGTGAGAACGCTGCCCGCGGTTGTCGACGTCTCGTGCGTCAGCGACCCCAATTCCTTGGTCATGTCCTACGCGGCTCACCCGGCCGACCTGGTCATGATCGGAATCCAGCATCCACGACCGGCAGGCGTGGACGCCGTCAAGCGATTACTGGCACGGTTCCCGACCGCCGCTGTGATCGTTTTCGGCACCGTGGACGACGGGCCGTCGTTGAGTCGAGCAATCGCCTCCGGAGCGGATGGCTTGATGATGTGGGACCCGGATCAGTCGGGCCTGGTGATGCGCATGCGGTCGCTGGCGGTCCCGCGGTTCGGCCCCAACGGTCGGGCTCCGTTGGCGACCGAGCGGCCGACGGAACGCGAGCTGCAGATTCTG